>JAKCDN010000275.1 GCA_021841795.1 Acidobacteriota bacterium
GATCTGCACCGTGCCCACCAGCTCCGCCTGTTTTTCTTCAAGGTTCAGCACGGAGATATGCGCGCCCAGCGCCATCAGCACATCGAGCAGCGAGGCTCGGGTGGGATTGAGTCCGAGAGCGTCCACCACCAGGCTGGAGCCGGGAAAAAGAATTGCCGCGCACAGAAAAAAAGCCGCCGAAGAGAGATCGCCGGGCACGGCGGCCTCGATGGCGTGCAGCGGCTGCGGCCCGCTGATAGCCACGCACTCCGCGGTGCGGGTGAGCGTGGCGCCAAAGGCGCGCAGCGCGAGTTCGGTATGGTCGCGCGTGCGCAGCGCCTCGCGCACCGTGGTCATGCCGATGGTCTGGAGCCCCGCCAGCAGAACGCAGCTTTTCACCTGGGCGCTGGGAACCGGGGTGGTGTAGTCGATGGCCTTGAGCGGTCCGCCGTTGATGCTGAGCGGCGCGTGGCCTTCGGTCAGCGTGAGGCGCGCTCCCATCGCTGCCAGCGGTTTGCGAATGCGCTCCATCGGCCGGCGCGAGAGCGACTCATCGCCGATGAGGGTGAAGTGGCCCGTCTGCGGCGCCAGCAAGCCGGAGATCATGCGCATCGTGGAACCGGAATTGCCGCAGTCCAGAGGGTGATCGGCCGGCTCGACATGGCCGGCCACGCCGGTGATCTCCACCGAGTCCGCGCCGGTGCGCTTCACGTTCGCGCCGAGCGCGGCCATGCAGCTCAGCGTGGAAGCGCAGTCCGCGCCCGTGGAAAAATTCGTGAAGCGCGATGTGCCCTGGGCAAACGCGCTTAACATGGCATAGCGATGACTGATGGATTTGTCGCCGGGTAGACGCAAACTGCCCAGGATATTGCGGGCGGGGCGGATGATTCGTTCCTGAGCGGCTGTGAACAAGTAGGCTCCCAAGGCAGCGTCGCTGCCAGCTTAGAGTTTGTATTTACTTTTTGCAAGGCCAGGCAATCCCGGCGCTCGTCTCTTCACAATCGGCGATGGCGGGGCGCAAATTGCTACGGATATGAGTTTAACGGATCATGCCGTCGGCTCGATGTGCGCCGCCAAGCTGCCGAGGCTCAACGCCTCGTGGGTGAGCTTCACGCCGCGGATAGCTTCGGGATGCTTCAACCCGGGCCTTGCGTCAGCGCACGCGCAGCACAATGATCGTCTCGTCATCGAATCGGTCTTTACTGCCCTGGAAGCGCGCCACATCGGCCAGAATGGCGTCGGCAATCTCGATGGCGGGCAGATCGCGGCTGGCGCAGAGCAGGTTCGCAAGCCGGTCCTGGCCGTACATCTCTTCTTTTTCGTTCTCCGCATCGAGAATGCCGTCGGAGACAAAGACGATGGCGTCGCCAGGCTGCGTGGCCACACTCAGCTCTTCGTAGCTCACATCCGGAAACATGCCGAGGGGAAAGCCTTCGGCCTTCACCGCGACCGACTGTCCGGCGCGGCAGAAGACCGGCTGCACCGCGCCGGAGTTTGCCACCTGGAGGGTGTGGTTTTCGTCGTTCCACAAGGCAAAGAGCATGGTGACGTACTGCGATTCGAGCTTGCGCTCCTGCAGCGCGTCGTTGAGCAGGCGGAGCATCTCCGCCGGGCCCGGCTCCTGCGCGGCGGCGGCGCGCATGATACCGCTGACCAGCGCGGCAAAAAGCGCGGCCGGCGCGGCCTTGCCGCTCACGTCGCCCAGCACGATGGCGGTGCGGTTATGCCCGTATTCGAGAAAATCGTAAAGGTCGCCGCCGATGGAGCGCGCCGGCAGAAAGCGTACCGCCATCTCCGCATGCGGGTGCGACGGCGCCGCGGGCGGCAGCAGGCGGAGCTGCACCTCGCGCGCCATGGCGATGTCCCGTTCCAGTTGCCGCTCCTGGCGGCGCACGGCCTGATACAGGCGCGCATTTTCTATGGCGATGGCGATCTGCGACGCCAGCGTGGTCAACATGCGCTCGTGCTCTTCGTTGAAGAAGGCCGGCCGCGTGTGTTCGAGATCGAGCACGCCGATGACGCGTCCCTTGTAAAAAAGGGGCACAATCAGTTCCGAGCGGGTTTCGGCGTTCATCGGAATGTAGCGGGGATCCTGGCTCACGTCGGGCACGTTGAGGGGCCGCCACTCCCGCACCGCCGCGCCCACCAGGCCGCTGCTGGTGGGAATGCGCCGCATGGGCGCATGCGAGTAGCCGAAGCGCCAGGCATAGCGCGTGATCAGTTGCTCGCCCTTCTCGTCCAGCAGCATGATCGAGAACATCTGGTAGTCGATGAGCCGGCGCAGCAGTTGCCCGACCTTTTCCAGCAGCGGATTCAGGTCAAGAATTGATGCCAGCTCCACCGCGATCTCGTTGAGCACTTCCAGGGTTTTGGCCTGACGGGACACGCGGGCATACAAGCGCGCGTTCTCGATCGACTGCGCAATGCGCGAGGCCGTCATGGTGAGGACGTTGAGGTGCTCCTCGCGGAAGTAGTCCGGCTGCTCGCTCTCCATGTCCATCACGCCGATCAAACGGTTTTTAGCCACCAGGGGCACGGCCAGTTCGGAGCGTACTTCGGGGTTGGCGTCGATGTAGTAATCGGCCTTGGCAACGTCGTTCAGCAGGATGGGCTGCCGGGTAAGCGCGACCTGGCCCACCACACCTTTGCCCAGGGGAACGCGCGTGCGTTCCACCGCCGGCGTGTGGCCGATCTGGAATCTCATGCGCAGTTCGCGGGTGCGGTCGTTCATCAGGAAGATGGCGAAGATCCGGTAAGGGATGACGGTGCGCACCAGCTCGGCCGTGCGTCCCAGAAGCGTTTGCAGGTCGAGCGTGGTGTTGAGCGCGTCCGTCAGGCGCATGAAATAAGCCATGTCGGCCGGCTCGATGCGGACATTGGCGGGGTCGAGACGCGCAGGCGCCGCGGGGCGATAATCGCCCTCGAATTCGTGGCCCGCGGATGAGGATGGTGGCGTCTTGCTCATAGAGTGTCGAAGGGAATCATACCGCAGAGAGGCAGTTGACTGTGCTCTGCCGCGGGCAGGTCGGGAGCCGGCTTGAACACCGGCTATCGCGTGCGAAGATCCGGTCTCAGTCGGATCCCAGCTCCCGCAGGATCGCGACCGATGCCGAGCAGCCGATGCGGTTGGCGCCGGCTTCCAGCAGGGCGCGCAGTTGGGCCAGGTTGCGGATACCGCCCGAGGCCTTGATGCCGCATCGCGCGCCCGAGATCCCGCGCAGCAGGGCTACATCCGCCGGGGTTGCGCCGCCGGTGGCCGAGCCGGTTGAGGTCTTGATGAAGTCTGCGCCGGCCTGGATGGAGATTTCGGCGGCGCGCAGCTTCTCTTCCATGGTCAGCAGAGAGGTTTCCAGAGTCACCTTCAGCACGGCGCCGTGATGGTGGGCAGCCACGGCCACGGTGTGCACGGTGCGCTGCACCGCGGCATGGTTGCCGCTTTTCAGCAGACCGATGGGCAGGACCATGTCCAGCTCGCGCGCGCCCAGGCGGATGATTGCGGCAGCCTCCTGGCGGAGCGTGGAGACCAGCGAGCCGCCGAGGGGCGAACCGATGACGGCGCCCACCGCGATGCCCGTGCCGGCCAGCACGCTGACGGCGACCGGAACCCAGACCGGGTTCACCACGGCGCAGGCAAAGCGGTAGCGGGCGGCGTCGGTGCAGAGGTGCTCGATGTGGGTGCGGGTAGCGCCGGGCTTGACCAGGGTGTGGTCGATGATGGCTGCCAGAGACGGCCAGTTGGCAAGTGAAGAAGCGGCAAAACCGGCCGAGTCAAAGCTTCCGTAGTCAAAATCCAGGCTCGATTCCTGGACAGCGGTCTGCTTCATGAACGTGATTCCCTTGGTTACGCGGGATGCATCCAATCCCGCCGCGGCGAGAAGAACAAGCCTCGCCCGCGCGGGTTTCCCGCAGTTCAACGGCACTTGGGGCTGGGTCGAAGCACGCACGAACCCAGCTCCGGATTGAGAGTATACGTCGCGGGCGGTCCACAGGCCAAATAAATCCACGGTAAATCGACGGCTTCTGCCGGACTTGAGAAGGCCACTGGATGCGGAATGGGGCTATTCGTTGAAGTCCGGAGGCATCAGACAGATGTCCGGAAGGTTGCGATAGCGCTCGGCAAAGTCCATGCCATAGCCGATGACGAACAGGTTGGGAATGGCGAAGCCGACATAATCGGCCTCAATTTTCTCAATGCGGCGCGAGGGCTTGTCGAGCAGGGTGGCGATGCGCAGCGTCTTCGGATGCTGCTGCAGAAAAAGCTTGCGCAGGTAGGTGAGCGTAATGCCGGTGTCGAGGATGTCTTCGACGACGAGAACATTTTTGCCCTCGATGGTCTGGTCGAGATCCTTGATCACCTTGACCGCACCGGAGGAGCGCTGGCCTTTACCGTAGCTGGACACGGCCACAAAGTCGAAGGTTGCGTCGGCGTCGATGGCGCGCGAGAGATCGGCCAGGAAAAAAGCCGCCCCCT
>JAKCDN010000276.1 GCA_021841795.1 Acidobacteriota bacterium
TGCCTTGTCCTCAACAAGCAGATGGTCGCAGACGGAATCGAAGCGATCCACATCGAGACCGGATTGATAAGAACACTCGAGCCCCTCGCCCAACTCGATATTGAATACCTTGAAGCGCAGGCGACAGGCGGCCTCGCGCTCGGCGGCGCTCTGGGCCAGCCGCAGGCGGTATCGTCCCACATCGGCCTGAATACGCGAGACAGACCGATGCGGCGCATGCGAGACGGCGCCTGGTGAATAGCTGATTTCGGCGAGGGCGGTTGAGCCGGCATGGTGCTTGGGCAGGGCTTGCAGACGGGTAGATGGGATCACGCGGTCAGTTTGCTGCCCGTGCGTGAAAACGCCGTCAACCTACCGAGAAAAACGCGCGAATATCTACAGCCGCACTACACTTCTTCGCGCGGCAAGGAATTTAATCGGATTGGAATGAATTGATCTGCGAGCCCCCGGCTCGGCAATGGGGCCGGCGTCGCTGCTATGGCGCCTGCCGAGTATCTGCCTGGTATCCATCGCATCGTTCCGTTTTGTCGAGCAGCCGTTCGTCCGGCTTCGCAGTCGGTTCCGCAGAGGTGTTTCAGTCTAATCTGCGCGGGAACCGCTATCTTCCCGGTTCGTAGTTCAAGTTCGGTCCCAGCCAGCGCTCGACCTCGGCCACGCTCATGCCTTTGCGCTGCGCGTAATCCTCGATCTGGTCGCGATCGATCCTGCCGAGGCTGAAGTAGCGGCTCTGCGGGTGCGCCAGATAGAACCCGCTGACGCTCGCTCCCGGCCACATGGCGAACGACTCGGTGAGCTCGATTTCCGTATTTGCCCGTACATCGAGCAAGTCCCAGATGGTTCCTTTTTCCGTGTGGTCGGGACACGCCGGGTAGCCCGGAGCGGGGCGAATGCCGCGATATTGCTCGTGGATCAGTTCCGCATTGCTGAAACCTTCGCTGCGCCCGTAGCCCCACTCTTCGCGCACGCGCTTGTGCAGGCACTCCGCAAACGCCTCGGCGAGCCGGTCCGCGATTGCCTCCGCCATGATGGCGTTGTAGTCGTCGTGCGCGGCGCGGAAGCGCTCGATCAGCGCCCGCAGTCCGATGCCGCCGGTCACCGCGAAGGCGCCGACGGAATCGCGCAGGCCAGTCTCCTTCGGCGCAATAAAATCCGCCAGAGAGCGGCACGGCTCGCTGCCCTCGCGATCCGACTGCTGGCGGAGAAAGTGCAGACGGGCCATGACCTGGCTCCGCGTCTCGTCCGCGTACAGCTCGACATCGTCGCCCACGGCGTTGGCGGGGAAGAATCCATACACAGCGCGCGCCGTCAGCAGCTTCTCTGCAACAATCCTGTCGAGCAGCGCGTTGGCCTCGGCAAAAATCTGCCGCGCCTGCTCGCCTTGCTTCGGATCGTCGAGAATCCGCGGATAAACGCCTTTCAGCTCCCATGCATGAAAGAACGGACTCCAGTCAATGAACTCGCGCAGGGTCGCCAGCGGAAAATCATTGAGCACGCGCACCCCAAAAAACTCAGGCGCCGCCACATCTTCCGCGCGCCACTCGATCGGCGTGCGCCGCGCCCGCGCGGTTGCAAGCGAAACCACGTTTCGCCGAGGCGCTGCATGCGCACGGCGCAACGCATCGTATTCCGCCTTGTGGTGCGCTACAAACTCCGCCCGCCCATCTTCGCTCAGCAGGCTCGTCGTCACCGGCACGGCGCGGCTGGCATCCAGCACATGCACTACGGGCTGGCTGTAGTGGGGCGCAATTTTTACCGCGGTATGGGCGCGGCTGGTAGTCGCTCCGCCGATCAGCAGCGGCAGCTTCATTCCCTGGCGCTCCATTTCGCGCGCAACGTGGACCATTTCGTCAAGCGAGGGCGTAATCAATCCGCTGAGCCCGACGATGTCCGCGCGCACTTCTTTGGCTCGTTCGAGAATCTTTTCTGCGGGCACCATCACGCCCATATCGATGACTTCATAGTTATTGCAGGCCAGCACGACACCCACGATGTTCTTGCCGATATCGTGCACGTCGCCTTTCACCGTTGCCAGCAGGATCTTTCCCTGCGAGCGCACCTCCGCACCGGCCGCGGCGAGTTCCGCTTTCTCCTCCTCCATGAAAGGAGTAAGGTAGGCCACAGCCTTTTTCATCACCCGCGCCGACTTGACGACCTGGGGCAGAAACATCTTGCCCGCGCCGAACAGGTCGCCCACCACGCTCATGCCCGCCATCAGAGGCCCTTCGATCACGCTGAGCGGCCGGCCCAGTTTCACCCGCGCCTCTTCGGTGTCGGTCTCGATGTAGGCATCGATGCCCTTCACCAGCGCGTGGCTCAACCGCTCTTCAACAGAATTGTTGCGCCACTCCTCTGCCTTCTTCTCCGTCTCCTCGCCGGAGCCCGAGGCGCCAGCCGCCTTGAGCTTTTCACCAAACGCCACAAGCCGCTCTGTGGCGTCGGACCGGCGGTTCAACAGCACATCTTCAACCAGTTCCTTCAGTTCCGGCTCGATCTCCTCATATACCTCGAGCATGCCGGCATTGACGATACCCATGTCGAGCCCGGCGGCAATCGCGTGATACAGAAATGCCGCGTGCATGGCCTCGCGCACCTTGTTGTTGCCGCGAAAGCTGAAGGAGATATTGGAAACGCCGCCGCTCACCTTGGCATGCGGCAGGTTTCCCTTGATCCAGCGCACGGCGCGGATGAAGTCCATGGCATAGTTTGCGTGTTCCTCCATTCCGGTCGCCACGGTCAGGATATTGGGATCGAAGATGATGTCTTCCGGCGGAAAGCCTACCTCATCCACAAGCATGCGGTAAGCGCGCTCGCAGATGCGGGTCTTGTCCTCGAATCCAGCCGCCTGGCCCTGTTCGTCGAACGCCATTACGACCGCGGCGGCGCCGTACTTCAAAATTGTTCGCGCCTGCTCGCGAAACTTTGTCTCCCCTTCCTTCAGCGAGATGGAGTTGACAATGCCTTTGCCCTGCATGCACTTCAGGCCTGCCTCGATCACCTCCCACTTCGACGAGTCCACCATGAAGGGAACCTTCGCCACCTCGGGCTCGCTCTGCAGCAACAGCAGGAAGCGCGTCATCGCGGCCACACCGTCGATGAGCCCCTCATCCATGCAGATATCGAGAACGTTGGCGCCGTTTTCGACCTGCTGCCGGGCCACGCTGACAGCCTCTTCGTACTTGCCGTCCTTGATCAGTTTGGCGAATTTAGGCGATCCGGCCACATTGGTCCGCTCGCCGATCAAGATGAACACTCCCGGCTGCTGCGTGAACGGCTGCGATCCCGACAGCCGCAAGGGCCGCGGATCCACAGCTGGCCGAATTGGTATCCCGCTGGTTTGCTGGCTCATGCCGCGCGCTCTCCCTCATCCTTTGTCTGCAATCTGCGCGGCGCCACTCCGTCCAGCGCCCTGGCTATCGCCGCAATGTGCTCCGGCGTGTTCCCGCAGCAGCCGCCGGCAATGTTGATCAGGCCTTCACCGGCAAATCCGCCCAGATGCCGCGCCATATCTTCGGGCCCAAGATCAAAGCCAGTCGCCGACAGCGGATTGGGCAGACCCGCATTGGGATAGCATGACACGGCAGCGCGCGCCTTCTGCGAGAGCTCCTCCAGGAACGGGTGCATCAGATCCGGCCCCAGCGAACAGTTCAATCCCACGGCCAGCGGCCTGGCATGCTCGACGGCGTTCCAGAAGGCTTCAATCGTCTGCGCGGAGATCATCGTCTCGCCGCCGCGCCCCACCGCCGCCGAAACGATGACCGGCAACTCCCGATCGTCCGCATCGAACACCTCGCGGATCGCTACCAGCGCCGCTTTGGCATTCAAGGTGTCAAAGATGGTCTCGACCAGAAGGATATCCGACCCGCCGGCGATCAGCGCGCGCACCTGTTCGGCATATGCGGTCTTCACCTGATCGAAGGTCACGACACGAAATCCGGGGTCGTCAGCATCCGGTGAATTCGAGAGCGAAACCGTCAACGGTCCGATCGAGCCGGCAACAAACCTCTGGCGCCCGGTCTCATTCGCTACGCGGTCCGCCCACTCGCGAGCAGTTCGCGCCGAGTGCTCGTTGATCTCCCAGGCCAGCTCCTGCAAAAAGCGGTCGTCGATCACCTTCTGGTAAAACTCAGGATTTTTTCTTCCGCCATGCTCGCGGGGATCATCGACAAAAAATTCACTCTGGGCGATTGTCGTAGCGCCGAACGTATTGGTTTCGATGATGTCGGCCCCGGCTTCAAGAAACCGGCGATGGATATCGCCGATCAGTTGCGGCTGTGTGAGAGAAAACAGATCGCCATTATTCAGAAGATCCTTCTTTGCATCCCTGAACCGCTCGCCGCGGATATCCGCCTCATTCATTCCGTAGGTCCGGATCGTTGTCCCCGTGGCCCCATCGATGATGGCGATGCGGCGTTCGAGAAGCGTTGCGAGCGGATGTTTTTGCGTATTAG
>JAKCDN010000277.1 GCA_021841795.1 Acidobacteriota bacterium
GGATCGCTCATCTGCGCGGCAAACTCATCTTCAAACAGCCCGGCCAGGCCATCGTCGAGGCCGCCGGCGTCGGCTACGACGTCGCCATCTCCATCCCCACCTTCACTGCGCTGCCCTCGCTGGGCGCTGAGACCGCGCTGCACATCCACACCCAGGTTTCCGAAGACCAGATCGCCCTCTTCGGCTTTCTCGAGAACGAGGAAAAACGCCTCTTTGAGCGCCTCGTCACCGTCAGCGGTGTAGGGCCCAAGCTCGCCATCAAGATGCTCAGCGGCCTCTCGCCCGAGCGCACCGTGCAGGCCATTCGCGGACAGGACCATGCGCAGCTCGTCCGTATTCCCGGTGTCGGCAAGAAGCTTGCCGAGCGCCTCGTCGTCGAGCTCAAAGACAAGCTGGAAGACTTTGCCGTGGCGCCTGCGCCTCAGGCTGTGCAGGGGCCTGCGGTTGAAGACGTGCTCTCCGCGCTCGTCAATCTCGGCTACCAGCGCGCCGCTGCGGAAAAGGCCATCGAGCAGTCCATTGCCAAAGACAAGGCCCTTGCTGCGGACTTTGATGGCCTCTTCCGCGGCGCGCTGAAATTGATTCGATAGATGCAGATCCGCGTTTGGCTGCCTTCCTTGGGGCCGCCATCGGATTCTTTACCCTGAAAATTGCATTGCAGTCGAACCCGTCTTGGTATCCTGCTCATGAGATCGCGATCGCAATTCCTGAGTCGCTGTATCCGGAAGCCACGGCACTCAAGTCGGCGCGACCTCAAGGAGCGGCGGCATTGCACGAAATCAAAAACGGCCACAGTAACCAGGAATTGCCGTAACGGCCGAAACGGGCAGGTAGGTTCATGAAGATTGCCAGCAAAGTTGTCATGATTGTGGTTGCGCTCGGTCTGTTGGGCGCAGCGGCATGGGGTGGGCTCAGGCTTTATCGGCGGTATGCGCCGCCCGGCCGCGCCGGCCGCAACATGGAGGTGCGCCTCGTGGCGCTTTACGGGCCGGCCTCGCAGCCCGGCGCAGCTCCGGCCGCAGATGCTTCGCAGACCAATGCCGCACCTGCGCCCGCGGGCGCTGTCCCCGGCATCGACGTCTTTCAGCGGCAGGACGTGAGCTCTTCCATCTCCACCGGCAACGCTCCCAGCGGCTGGAAGTGGCTTCCCATCGCCGGCAATGTGCAAAAGGAAGTCTCTGCAAATTCGCCCTCGGGCTCTCCGAACGATTACGTTACACGTACCAGCAACGGGCAGATGTTTCTTCTCGCAGCCGATACCCCCGATACTGCCCTCACGCATGCCGACAATGTCAAACCCTGGGGTGTGGACTCGGTTCAAATCGTCACCGATGACATGGGCCCCGCGGTTGAAATCCACCTCGACCAAGCAGGCGGTGACCTGATGCACGACTTCACTGAGAAATATCAGGGCCATAGGATTGCCGTCGTCGTTGCCGGCCAGATCTGCGAAGTCGCTCTCATCCAGTACCCCGTGCGCAGCGGACTCGTCGTCCGTCTCCCGCCCGGCCAGCAGGCCGACGCTGAAAATCTACGCGACGTGCTGATGAAGTAAGTTCTGCTTTCAGGCAGCAAATCCCCGCCGGCTTTCCTGCGGAGAGGCGGCATTCCTTCTGTAGACTGGTTGCGTCATGCCTCGATCTTCAAAACCCGCGCCGGTCGCTGTTCCCGCCTGCTTCCGCCCCGAAGCGCTCTCCTTCTTGCGCAACCTGGCCCGCCATAACGATCGCGAATGGTTTCAGCCGCGCAAGCCTCAGTTTGACGCGGAGCTGCGCGAACCCATGCTCGCCATCGTTCGCAGGATCACGGATGCGATGGCTGACTTCGCGCCCAATCACGTCCGCCCCGCGGAAAAGTCCGTCTTCCGCATCTATCGCGACACCCGCTTCAGCTCCGACAAACGGCCGTATAAAACCCACGTCGCCGCCTGGTGGACCCACACCGGTCTCGGCAAGACCTCCGGTGCCGGCTATTACTTTCACGTCAGTCCCAAGGAAGTGATCGTTGCCGCAGGCTCCTACATGCCGGAGAAGGATCAGCTCGCCGCCATTCGTCACTGGCTGCTCGACCACCATGAGGAATTTAGAAAACTGATCCGAAGCCCCAAACTGCGGAACGCCTTTGATGAGTTTGAAGGCAATGCACTCACCCGTCCGCCCAAAGGCTTTCCCCCGGAGCATCCCGCGATGGATCTGATCCGCTGTCGTCAGTGGGGCCTGGCGGCCACGCTCCCAGCCAAAACCGCGCTCAGAAAAGACCTCGCCGCTGTGCTGATTCGCTACTTCAAGGCGGCTGCGCCGGTAGTTGACGCCCTGAACACGCCGCTCGTCGCCTCCTGCCTGCCCAGGAAACGCGTGCTCTTCGGGCTGCATTGAGCGGTTGTTCTATCCCTTGCGCTCTCCTGAATACTGCAAAAACCCGCATCAATTGCGGCTTTCCGCAGTCATGGATCAAGCAAAACCAGCAAAAATCGGCATTTCCCCTACAAAAACCCAAGAAAATTGTGGAAAACCAGTGTTTTTCGATTGACTTTCACCACCCGAAAGCCGCATTGTAACCATCGGCAGGGTTCTTCGTAACCGCATGAACACAGGCGTTCCGCGCACCTCAAGTTCCGATCGACCTCCCTCCATGCGGGCTGCACACAGCGAGCGGAAGCCTACCATACCGGCGGCCCCAAGGGCCTGCCCAAAGGAGATACATCGATGGCAACTGGAATGACCAAGACCGCGCTGACTCGGCACATGGCCGAAAAGCTCGAACTGACCAACAAGCAGGCTGCGGCCTTCCTCGATCTGCTCGCCGAGACCGCGATCAAGGAGACCAAGAAGAACGGCGTCTTCGTGATCCCTGGCATCGGACGCCTGGTCAAAGCGGATCGCAAAGCCCGCATGGGCCGTAATCCCCAGACCGGAGAGGCCATCAAGATCAAGGCCAAGACCGTCGTAAAGTTCCGCGTGGCCAAGTCCGCCAAGGACACCATCGCGCCCCCGAAGAAGTAGTTTTTTCCGCGTTTCCGACGAGAGGGGACGAGCCTGCGGGCTTTTCCCCTTTTTCGTTTTGTTGGAATACCCTCGATTCAAGCCGTCCTGTTGGCTGAAACAGAATGGCCGGGCGGCTCGTCGGTAATGCCGGCCTTTGAAGGTTCTCTCGTCGGCATTGCATGTCTTGGCTCGATTGGCTGCGCACCGCCGGATCACGCCGTCCCCGCTTCTCCCCGCGGCATCAGCGCCCTGACGATGAGCGAGACGCCAAAGACAATCAGCATCGCTTTGATCATCAACAGGTTGTCGTAACTCCAGGACAACACCGCCATGATCAGAAAGATCCCGATTGCATTCAGCTCCGTGCCCATTGCAACCAGCCAATGCGCCTCTGCGTCGGCAACTGGCAGGTTCGAACGCAATCGCGGCACAATCCGTGGTACAGCCCGCAGATATTCGCGATACGGCTCACCGAGCTTTTCCGCCAGGTACGCCTCCTCGCCCAGGATCAGGCGCAGAAGGAGGATTGTTATCAGAACCATGGTGAAGAGCGCTCCTGAGGGCGGCATCAGCAGCGTAATCGCAAGGAACATGAACCATCCGCCCACGTAGAGCGGATTGCGCAGGTAACGGTAAGGGCCGGCCGCCACAACTCCGCTGCCCTGCATCGCGCCGTCGTGCACCACGCCGTATCCAAGATAGGCCACGCCCCACACGCGCAGCACCGCGCCCGCAAGCGCCGCCAGAGCACCCAATACAATCACCAGCGCTGTGGCTGTGCTGAAGCTTGCAATGCCGAGCCTGCTGATCTCCAGCGCCAGCCACGCCAGCGTTGCGTACCTCCGGCTCAGATCGAGCAGCCCGATCCACGGTGCCCAGAACCCCAAAATAACAATCAGAATCTGGATCCACATCCGCAGGCGAAACTCAAGTGCGCTTGCTTTCATGCCGTGCTCCCGCAAGGCTGGCCGATTGGCGCCCGCCTTCTCCATCTCCAGAGTACGCAATCTGGCTTGCTTCTTCGCTACCGCCTTTGCCTTGTCCGTCGCGTCCACCGGATTCGCCGCAACGCCGCCTCAAGACCATCTCGGATCTCTGCGCCGGTTCTCTCAGGATGCGCGCAAGCAGGGTTGGCGCGGCAGTCTCGCGTCCGGCGTCCGCTCCTTGGGCGCGCGCGCGAAATCTGCAAAAAAACAGCAGGAAAACCGGCCCTCAGCGGATCGCTAAAATACATCCCCTTCGCCTGCATCCCTAAGCCACGGACCGAATCCCTCCAGAAGTCGAAATCCGGTACATCTCGGTAAATGGCTGCTCCTCAAGGAGAGATGCTGTAGCCTGCAAACCGCAGGCATCGCCCGGATCAATTCCGCGTTCACGCCATGGCACACGTCTTCGCGGGCGCTGGTCCGCTCGGCAAATTCACTTCCGGCGGGTTTTGCGACGGCCGTCACGGC
>JAKCDN010000278.1 GCA_021841795.1 Acidobacteriota bacterium
CGGCGACGAACTGACGCCGATTGCGGCCCGGCCGGGGCCGGGTCAGATTCGCAACTCGTCGAGCGCCATGTTGGCCGCGATGATTGCGGCGGCGGGGGGCGAAGCGTGGAGCCTGCCGATCGCGCGCGATACGGCCAGATCACTGGACGCCGCGCTGGGCCGAGCCGAAAGCGCCGATCTGCTGCTCATTACGGGGGGCGTTTCGGCGGGCAAGTTCGACCTGGTGGAACCGGCGCTGGCCCGCACCGGCGCGCGCTTCCACTTTACCGGGGTGCGCATTCAGCCGGGCAAGCCGGTGGTGTTTGGCGAGCGACCGCGGGGAGGCACAAGCGGCAAGGAGCAGCGCCAGCGCGCGCAGTGCTTTTTCGGATTGCCGGGGAATCCGGTCTCGTCGGCGGTCACATTTCTGCTGTTTGCCGGGCCGTTGCTGGCGGCACTTGCCGGACGCAACGAGCATGAACCGCGCTTTGCGCTGGCGCAGCTTAGCGAAGAGGTTAGGCTCAAGCCCGGACTAACGCGCTTTCTGCCTGCCGCGTGCACCTTTGCCGCACCGTTGCCGGAGGCGGCCCGCGTCGCCTGGCAGAGCTCGGGTGATCTGGTGGCCATGGCGCGGTCCAACTGTTATCTGCTGGTGCCGGAAGAGTGCGCCCAGATTGATGCAGGCGCAACGGTACGCATTCTTCTTCGCTAAGGAGTCGCATGTCAGAACCCAGGCAAGCCGCACGGCTTTCACACTTCGATGTATCGGGCAAAGCGTCCATGGTGGACGTGGGGGCCAAGGAACCTACGCGCCGCACGGCAACGGCATCGGCTTTTGTCGAGCTTTCGGCAGAGGTTCTGGCCGCACTGCCGGCCAACCCCAAGGGCAACCCGCTGGAGGTGGCGCGTTTTGCGGGAATCCAGGCAGCAAAGCGCACCGCGGAGCTGATTCCGATGTGCCATCCGGTGGCGCTTACGCATGTGGATGTTACAGCCGGGATCGGCGAGAGCGGAGTGCTGATTACGGCGACCGCAGCGACGGTTGGCCCGACAGGAGTGGAGATGGAGGCGCTGACGGCAGCGGCCGTGGCGGCGCTCACGGTGTACGACATGACCAAGGCGCTCGATAAGGGGATTGTGATCCGCGAGGTCCGACTGGAAGCGAAGACAGGCGGCAAGAGCGGAGACTACGCGCGAGCCACGAAGTAAGGGCGCGCCATGCAGGCTTGCGCGGTTCGCGTCCGGCGCGCCGCAACGGAAGATGCAACCGCGTGTGACCGCGCGCAGGTCCGATGAAATGCACGCGACGGAGCTGCCGCCGCGCAGGACGATTCTGCCTGGCGGCGCGGGATCGAGAGCCCGGAAAGACAGAGATTGCGCAAGACTGCGTTTGATGCCGACCACGTTCGGCGATTCGTAAAGAGCGCGAATCGCCGAACGTAGGATGCAAGCGCGCTGAGGCGAGTTCGATTAAGAGCTCGGACTGGCGGCAGCGGGCAGTTGCAACTGTTTCTCAAGTGCGTCCGCCCTGGCCTTGGCCTTGTCATAGTCAACAATATCCGCGATGATTTCGCGGGCATCGTGGATGATCTTCTGGTTGGCGAGCACCATTTCGCGGTAGGGCTGCAACGTGATCCGCGTCATCTTGTCATTGAAGTGATTGATGGTCTCCGTAAGATAGGAGGCCATCTCAGGAAGCAGGGCGCTGACGCGATCGATGGCTTCCTGCTGCCAGGGCGAAGCTTCATTGCGCATCGAGCTGAGCCGGTTGGCGTCGCGGATGAGGTTATTCACGTGATCTTTCATCTTGTTGAGCTGGGCGCCGTGTGTGCTCCAGCGCAGATTGGATCGCGTGTACGACTCCAGCGTGGAGGCATCGTCGTCAGCCAAAGTAGCGTGATTCTTCACCGATGCCAGCAGCTGGGAGACTGCGGGTGAATCAGGATTCTGGGCGACGAGCCACCCCGCAGGCAGAAGAAGCGCCAGTAAGGCGAGCCGGATGAGATTACTGAAGAGGGTGAGCGATTTCATAGTTCCTCCTTCGTTCAGCCCGGGATCGATCGAAACCCTCCGCCCTGCAATCGAGCGCGATCGCCGGACACGCCCCGCTGTGGCCTCGGAGCGGCCCGGCTTGGGGGGAGGGGGCTGGCGCGCATTCCGCGCGTCGGCCAATACGTGAGGGCAGACACGGTCCAGGGTGTTGCCACTTCCCTCACGCACGATGAGAGTAAGCACGTGCGTTGCCATACGACTCCCGATTGCGGCAGTTGGAACAGGCAGTTTCGGAATACTGGAGTGGCTGTTGACAGCAATACCTGGCTCCTGTAGCGGTTTTCGATTTCGTGCCATGGCGCCGCTGCCTGGGCCGCGTTGACTGAAGCGCTGTGGCTGCCGGATACGGCTACGCAGAAATTGAGCTAGCGCGGTCAGTTGCAAGCAGACGTCAAGAAGCTTGAACGGGCGCGTCCAAGCTTTGCGCAGCAGCCGTGGATGGTGCGGAGCAGGCCGGAGTCCGGCTGGTTTCCGGAGGCAGGAGCGCTTGAACAATGCCGAGCATCACGGCGGTGAGAGGCGCAGCCAGCGCCACGCCGAGGGCACCGGCCACAGACGCCAGCAGGAGCTGGACCGCCAAGGTGAGCGCGGGCGGGAGGCGAGCGATTTTGCGCTCAGCGAGAGGAGTGATGATGTTGCCCTCGAGAAAATGCGCGGCACAAAACCAGGCGAGGGTGAGAAGCCCCTTGGCAGGGCTGACTGCGAATGCGAGCAGGGCGGCAGGGATAAAGGACAAGATGGCGCCGAGATTGGGAATAAAGGTGAGCAGCGCGGCGATAACGCCCAGGGTTCCAGCGAGAGGAACACGCAGGAGCAGAAGGCCAACGGTAATGAAGGCGCCAATGGTCGCCATCGAGACGGCTTTTGCGAGCAGCCAGGCGCGGAGCATGCGAGTGGCCGCATCAAAGCAGGACTCCACGGCAGGACGGCTTCGCGCGGGAAGAATGCGCCGGAGGCCGCGAAGATAGAAGTCCGGCTCCGCAGCCAGATAGATGCTGGCGATGGTAACCAGAAACAATCCAGCGATGGTGGAAGCGGTAAGGTAGATGGCGCCACCGACGCCAGAGAGCATCATGGAGAGAGCGCGGGAGATCTGGTTCGAGTCCGCGGTATGCGCGATGACCCAGCGCCCCCAGCCATGCGCCTGAAGCTGCGCATTGAGCTGCCGGACAGCCTCTGCGATGTCTACACGGAGGTCGCCGACCTGCTGCAGGACGGAGGGCCCACGCAGCCAGATGCCGGCGGCAAGTCCGGCGCAACAGACGCAGAGCACCAGCGCAAAGGCCAGTCCGCGGCGGCGAACATGAAACCACGACTGAAATTTCGCGGTGAGCATGACGAGCAGAAGAGCGCCGATATAGCCGGCAAACAAGAGGAGCAGGATCGACCGCGCCTGCCAAAGGAAGAGCAGAGCAACCGCGAGCGCGAAGCAGGTGAATATGACAAAGGCCGCGCGACGCCTCAAGTCCGCGAGCGACTCTCGTAGCGCCTGCGGTTGCGGAGAAGGCCTGGAACGCCAGCGCAGCTCTCGAGTTTGGGCGATCAAAGGCATTCAGGACTGACTCGTCAGTGCGTGGCGGGATCGCGCCACGGATTCGGCGGAGACGGGTGGGGGGATCCTGAGGTCGCTCAGCGGGGCCTGGGGCAGAATCATGCGCAGAGAATTGAGGATTGCAAGCAGGTCAATGATCTCCTGCAGAATGGCGCCTTCAATGGGCGCCAGGTACCCCAAAGCTCCAGCGCCCATACCGATGACGCTCAGGAGCATACCTCCCGCGGCGCTGGTGATTGCGATCCGCTTCATGCGCCGGCCGATGTGGATCAGCTCGTCGACGGCGGCAAGCGACGATTGCAGGACAACCGCGCCGGCGGCCTCGGAGGTGATATCGCTATTGACTCCCATCGCAATTCCGACGGTGGCATTCATCATGGCCGGAGCATCGTTCATGCCGTCACCCAGATAGAGCGTTTGCCGGCGCCGGGTGAGGTCGCGAACAATGGCGACTTTTTCTTCAGGACTCTTGCCTCCGTAGGCTTCCGAGATACCGAAGTCGGAGGCAAAGAAGCTGACTTCAGAGGGACGGTCGCCAGAGAGAAGAACGACACTCTTGAAGCGATGAATCGACTCGACGTGGGCGAGAAAAGGCCGGGCTTCGTGCCTGGGCTGATCATGGAAACGCATGAGACCCGCGAGAGCGCCGTCGATCAACACGACGCATTCAAGCCCCGAAGCGACATCCGACAAGGTGCGGCGCAGCTCGGCGGGCAACTTGCCGCGGCCGGTCAGCGTCACAACATGTCCGTCCATGTGGCCGGTCAATCCGCGGCCCGGCGCTTCGGAGACATCCTTTGGCGTAAACAAAGGGAGCGCATCGTCCGCGGCGCTGCCGAGGACAGCCGAA
>JAKCDN010000279.1 GCA_021841795.1 Acidobacteriota bacterium
CAAGTAACACCGATTGCAGCAAGAGATGAAAATGCGCCACTTCGCCGAAGCGAGTGGCGCATTTTTGCGGCGCGCAGGCGGCCGCAGACAGGGGCCGGGAGTCAGAGCCCGTATCCGGTTTCTCCGCTTTCTTCGCGGCTCAACTGCTCGTCGTACTCGATGACGATAGGCTGCATGTCACAGGGCACAATGACGGTGCGCTCGACATCTTCCTGGGCTTTCATGGCCTCTTCGACGCCGAAGGTTCTGGCGATCTCGTCAATTTTCTCCTCATAGTGGCCGCGCAGGATGGCGAGGTCGGCACGGAGCTCGGCGCGCTGCTGGGCATCCTGACGATGGGAGGTTTCCCAGCGGGCGGTAAGGATGATGGAGAAACGCAGGGCGGCAAGATCCGCGATTTCATAAGCCAGCATGGCTTCACGGGTTTCTTTCACGTAGAGCGAAGCGGGGCCCATTTGCGACGGATGGAGCGGGGCTTGCAACAGTTCAGCGGACACAGCAGTCCTCCCTTCGCGGACTAGCCGCGAGGACGATCTCGAGCGATCAGCCGGAAGACTCCAGAAGATTGAGCACCGGCCTTGCCCCTTACTTCAACTGGAATGCCTAAGTGTGAGGGCAATCGCCGGGGTTTGCTGTGAGCTTAATCACACAATGCGGCGGCAGGAGGACGCCGGGAGCTGAAGCTCCCGGGCGGGGTGATTGCGCCGGAAGGATTAAGCGGATCAGGCCACCTGCGTGGAGGCAGGAATGGCGTTGCGTCCGGTGGGAAGGGCGGACTCGTCCGGCTGCTGGAGCAGCCAGTAATGGAATCCGTCGACGATGGCCATGAGAGCTGCCTGGTTGAGGTCACTGCTGACGCCGGCGGTGGTCCAGGACTCACGGCCGTCGACATTAAAGCTGACGGTGACGCGCACGTGGGCGGCGGAGTCGTGGGCGGAGACGTCGAGAGCGGCGACCGTGAAGGTGCCCAGGCGCAGGTGTTTGAGGGCGGGATACCACTTGTCGAGCTCGCGGCGCATGGCCTTGGTGAGGGCGTCGACGGGGCCGGCGCCTTCGGCGCGGGTGGTGACGACGGTGGCATCGCCCACGGTGAGCGACATGAAGGCCTGGACGAAGCGTCCGCCGACCTCATCCGACTCATCGAAGACGCGCCAGCTTTTGACGGCAAACCAGTTGCGGAGGGTGCCCATGGTCCGCATGCAGGCGAGGCGGAAGGAGACTTCGCTGGCGGTGTAGCCGCCGCCCTCGATCATGGCGGCGTTGTTTTCCATGAGGGCCTGAGCCTGGGTGGAGTTGAGGGGCAGGCCGATGGACTCAGCGAGGAGCATGATGTTGGCGCGGCCGGACTGGGCGTTGACGCCGATAACGGGGACGGCGCCGACGCGGGCAGGGTCGCACCAGAGGTAGGCGCCGGGGTTTTTGCGTTCGCTGGAGCCGTGCATGCCGGCCCAGGTGCCGAATGCGCCGGGACCGACGATGGGAGCGCCATGGGGAGTTTCAAGCGCAAAGGCCGCATAGGCTGAGTGCGCCAGGCTGGTGAGGCCGGTGAGCGCCTGGGGAGGGACAAATTCCGCCTCGCCGCGGAGCTGCATGGCACCGACGACGGTGGTGAGGTTGACGTTGCCGCAGCGCTCGCCGGTGCCGATGAGAGTGCCCTGCACCTGGACGGCTCCGGCCAGAATGGCGGCGCGGGTGTTGGCGACGCCGAGACCGCGGTCGGTGTGGCCGTGGAATCCGAAGCCGGCGCCGGGAAAGTCGCGCACCAGACCGCCGATGACATCGGCCACCTCCTCGGGATTGGAAGCGCCGTTGGTGTCGCAGATGACGATGCGGCTGACGTTCTGACGGACACACTGCTCGGTGAGCCGGCGGAAGTGATCGAGGGTGCGCCGGGCCATGTCCGCGCCGCAGGGGTTGCCGTTTTCACAGCGTCCGCAGACGGCGTCCATGGCGTGCTCGAGATCGACGAGGACTTCAATGCCCTGCGATTGCAGGCAGTCGATGGTCTCCCAGGTCATGCGCAGGTTTTCTTCTGCGGAGGTCTCGAGGGATTTTTCGACGTCGAGAAGGCGGGACTTGACGACGATGACGGCGGCGGGAATGCGGCGTTTGTGGCGGAGGATGAACTGCACGTCGGGCCAGTCCTGCACTTTGGCGCCGCGGCCGCGGGTGCGGCCGAAGAGGGCCAGCGTCATGGCGCCGGTGTCAACGGCGGAGAGCGCGGCGGTGAGGTCGGCGACGAACTGATTGGCGCCGGCGAACCCGATCTCGGCGTAGCGTACGCCGAAGGCGGCCATGCGTTCGAGCAAGGCGACGGCGTTGGGCACGGAGATCTCGAGATTCGGCTGCTGCAAACCGTCGCGGAGGCTGGTGTCGAAGAGTTCAACGTTCCGAGTGGTCGAAGGCGTCATATCGTCCTGCAATTGGTTCTTGATCCAGAGGCCGGGCCGCAATGGGGACAGCTAGACCCTCATGTTGACATCATATCGTGATTGCAGAATGGGGGCATGACCGGCCCACGGCGGCGCAAAGGCGGGCGGAGCCAACGGCGCTACTGAATCGCCGGCGCGGGTGCAGCCGCGAGGGCCCGCAGCGAAAGGAAGAGAGACGACGAAGGCCCGCAACCGGGATGGCTGCGGGCCTTTCGATGGGCGTTTTTTGGGCGCTTACGTGCCCGGTTGCTGCTGGGGCTTGGCGTTGAAGGTGATGAGCTTGTGCTTGGTGTAGTCGTTCCAGACGCCGTTCATGAAGACGCTGAAGGCCTGGTTGCGCTTCTCATCGAGAATCTCTTCACGGGTCTGATCGAAGTTTTTGGCGATCTCGTCGGCGGTGGGCTCCTGCTTATCGAGGATTTTGGCGACGACGCCGGTGCGTCCGGCATCGATGGGCCCGCTGAAGCTGCCGGGATTCATATCGAAGAGCTGCGGGGCGACCTGTCCGACTTCGCCGAAGTCAGGCACCTGGCCGCTCTCGCCGACCAGGTCGCTGGTCTTGACGGTGGCGCCGACGGCCTTGGCGGCCTTGGCAAGATCGTTCATGGACTTGGCCTTGTCGGCAAGATCCCTGGTTTTCTGGTTGAGCAGGGCGGGCAACTGCTCATCGCGATAGTCGTCGAGGACATGGGACTTCCAGTCCGCAAAAGAGGGGGCGTGCGCGGGAGAGATGCCGGTGACCTGGAATACGGCGTAGCCCTCGCCGGTAGGAGCCGACTGCGGCGGGTCTCCCTGCTTGGCCGCGAAGGCCTTGGAGAGCAGCTGGGTGCTGTCGGGGAGGGCGGCAATCACACCGTCGCGACCCACCGGATCGGAGGTGATGAGCTGGAGGTGATGCGCGGCCGCGGTCTTATCGAGGCCGTTCCGGCTGGCTTCGGCAGTGAGCTGCTGGGCGAAGCGGGAAGCCGCCTGGCCCTCGGCGTCGCGCTTGAGGGTTTCAGCGATAGCGGACTGGACCTCAGTGAGGGGCTGGGTGTGCGCGGTCTGGCGCTCCTCGACCTGCACGACGTGATAGCCGAAGTTGGTTTTGACGACGGCGATGTCGCCGATCTTCTGGGAGAAGATGGCCTGATCGAAGGCAGGAACCATCTTGCCGCGTTGGGCGAAGCCGAGCTCGCCGCCCTGATCTTTGCTGCCGGGATCGTCGGAGTATTTTTTGGCAAGCTCGGTCCAACTGCCGCCGGCCTGGAGCTGCTTGAGAACGCTCTCGGCCTTGGCCTTGGCCGCGGCGTCGGTTTTGGCATCGGCGCCGGCAGGGACGCTGATGAGGATATGGCGGGATTTGGCCTGCTCGGGGACCGAGTAATCGCTGGCGTGATCGTTGTAATACTGCTGAATCTGAGCCTGCGTGGGCTGGGCAACGCCGCCGGGAATCTGATCCTGGGTGAAGGCGAAGTAGGTGATCTTGCGCTGCTCGGGAATGGCATTGGCGTAGCGCGCGGCGTTGGTCTTGAAGAACGCCTGGAGATCGCTGTCAGAGGGGTTGATGGTTTTGCGCAGATCGTCGGAGGAGATGACGGCGTAGTCGAACTTGATCTTGATGTTGGCCTTGCGGTAGGTGTCGCGCACCTCCTGGTCACTGACGGTTACGCCGGCGGTGACCAGGGCCTGGAGGCGGCGGACGGCGATCTCATCCTTAATCTCGCTCTCGAACTGGTCGACGGAGATGTGGAGGCGCTCGTCGATGAGCTGCCGGTAGGCGTCTTCGCCGATGAACTTGCCGTCGGGATAGAGAACCTGGCCGGTGGGTCCGGTGCGCAAGTACTGGAGCACATCGTCATTGGTGGCGTAGATGCCGAGCTTGTGCGCCTCCTGGAGGAGGACAGCCTGCTGGACCAACTGCTGGCCGACCTGCTGCTCGAAGAACTGCACAATCATGGGATTGCTGGCGTACTGGGGCCCGCGCTGCTCCAACTGACTCT
>JAKCDN010000280.1 GCA_021841795.1 Acidobacteriota bacterium
TGACGGGCCAGCTTCCGGAGAAGTGCGTGCCGAAGGGCTCGGGCGGGGAGATGTGGTCGCTGATGCCGTCCTGCATGAAGACGCGGAGGGGTTTGGGTTCGGTTTTGCGGACAAGCGCTGGGAGGGCGTCGGCACTCTTCATCGAGACGTAAGTTCCGATGAAGCTGAGGACGCGATGAAACTGGTCGGGACGGTTCCAGGCCGCCATGAAGGCGCCGACGGCGCCGGTGCTGACGCCGTAGAGCCCGCGATCGTCGGGGTTGGGGGAGAGGTTGTAGTTTTTCTGAACGGCGGGGATCAGATCGTTGACGAGGAACTGAGCGAAGCGAGGGGTGAGCGAGTCGTACTCGTAGATGCGGTTGTAGCGATTCTGATCGCCGTCTGCGACGACGGGGAGGATACCCGGATCAATGAAGATGCCGATCATGGGCGGCAGCACATGTTGCGCGATGAGGTTATCAAAGACGACGGGGGCGCGGACGCCGTTGCCGAGCGCGCCGCTGCCGTCGAGAAAGATCATGAAGGGCGTGGGTTTGGTGGCGTCGTATTGAGCGGGAACGTAGAGGGCGCAGCTGTGGGGCGTGCCGGGGTAGTATTTGCCGGGCGGGAGGACGAACCGGGTGACGACGCCTTTGGGCACGCCGTCGTGGGGCTGGGAGTCGGGGCCGAGGGTGTAGACCTGGGCAGGCAACGAGACGGCTGCGGCAAGGAGCAGGAGGGCGGGCGCGATGGGTCTCATGGAAAATCCTGGCGATGAAATTTGACGCGATGCAACCGGGAAGCGGTGCAGGGCCGTGGAACGTGACGCAACCATCCTACTAAGAGCGGCGCTGGTTGAGAATGGAAATCGGAGACCAGCGGATGGTGAAACAGCGAGACGTTTACGATGAGATGCCGGAGGAGTGCCGGGCGATAGCCGGCCAGCCGCGGGTGCAGGTGCGCCGCGGCGGCGCGCCGCTTAAAGACGGCCGGTGCGTCGTCTACTGGATGCAGCGGGCGCTGCGGGTGAGAGACAATCCGGCGCTCGATGTGGCGATTGAGGCGGCCAATCTTCTGGGACTGCCGGTGGTGATCTACTTTGGGGTGATCCCGAACTACCCAAACGCGAATTTGCGCCACTATCACTTTCTGCAGCAGGGGCTGCGCGACGCGGCCGCAGACGCGGCGGAGCGTGGGGTAGGCATGGTCGTGCGGCGCGCGCCGGATACGCTGGAGCGATTTCTGGAAGAGGCGCGGGCTGCGCTGCTGATTGGCGACGAGAATCCCTGCCGGGAGCCGGAGCGGTGGCGGAGAGTGCTGGCACGGAGGCTGAAGCTTCCATACTGGACGGTTGATGCCGATGTGGTGGTGCCGTCGCGGGTCTTTGGCCGGAGCTTTGTGCTGCTGCATCACTTCAGGCCGCGGCTGCGGGCGGAGCTGCCGAAGTTTCTGGTTGCGCCGACGACGACGATGCCGGTGCACCCATGGAAGCCGGGGAAGGCGATGGCGAGCTATTCGCTTGCAGAGGACATAACGGCGGGATTCAAGGGGCTAGACCGCTCGATTCGGCCGGTGGACACGTTTACCGGGGGCACGCATGCGGCGCTCAAGCGGCTGCGTGATTTTGTGACGCAGGATCTGGCCGCATACGGCACAAGGCGCAACCATCCCGAGACGGCGGGGACGAGCCGGTTGTCTCCGTATCTGCACTTTGGCAATATCGGGCCGATGACGATTGCGCTGGCGGTGGAGCGGGCCGCGGAGACGGGCGGGATTACGGCAGCGACGCGGGAGAGATTTCTGGAGCAGCTGATCGGCTGGCGGGAGCTGGCGGTACTGTTTGTACGTTACGAGCCGAGCTATGATAGCTGGGAGTGCGCGGCGCCGTGGGCGCGCAAGACGCTGCTGGAACACGCCGGCGACCCGCGCCCCTGGCGGTATACGCTGGCGCAACTGGAGCGCGCCGAGACGCACGACGAGCTGTGGAACGCGGCACAACGCGAGATGGTGCAGACGGGATGGATGCACAACTACATGCGCATGTACTGGGCGAAGAAGATTTTGGAATGGACGCCGGATCCCGCAACCGCGTTTGACTGGGCAGTGATTTTGAACGACAGGTATGAGCTGGATGGGCGGGATGCGAACGGGTATGCCGGCATTGCGTGGGCGATCGTCGGCAAGCTGGATCGGCCATGGTTTAATCGCCCGGTCTTTGGTTTGGTGCGGCCGATGACGGGGTCGTCGACGGCGAAGAAGTTCGACGCTGCGGCGTATATACGCCGGAACCAGGAGTGAGTGAGGTCTGGGCGGCAGCGATCTTGTGTTCTGAATCACAGGTAGCGGGAGAGAGGCCTGTCCTATAATGGGCCTCAGTTTCAGCCCCGGAAGTTGCGTGTTTCGTTGAGCGATATCCGATGGATTTCGCGCTGATCCTCATTGGAAGATTTTCACCAAAGGGGAAGCCGACTCCGTTCCCGGAATCGTGTGACGAAGCCCATGTTGAGAACGAATGCGAAGGATCCTGTCGCGACCGGCAGGGCAGGGAAGCATATCGGGCAAGCGCGTGGCTGCCGGGGACGCAGCGCATGGGCGTGCATGCTGCTGACCCTTGCACTGGTGGGGAGCGCGTCCGGGGCACAGACGGCAGAGGCTCCAGGAACTCACAGCGCGGACCGCACCTCAACCTTGAAGACAACCGAAAAGCCCCGGCAACGGCCGCCGCGGGTCTTGTCCGCGGAGCGCTTTCTGGCGGCGCGTGGAGTGATGCCGGGGCATCGCGTGCAACTGGGGGCGCTGGTGCGGCAGCAGGTGGGCGCGGTGGTGGGGACGCGCCCGATGGCGGCGCAGTCCGCCGCGATCTCGACGCAGAGCGGGGGGGAGACGACGTGGCAGGCGCTGGGCCCGGCGGCGGTGATTACGCCCGCTTTCGGGCTGGTGACGGGGCGCATCACGGCGATAGCGCTCGATCCATCGGACGTGACGGGGAACCATGTTTACCTGGGCACGACGGGCGGTGGAGTGTGGAGCTCGAGCAATGCAGGGACGGTTGCGGATGTGATTTTCAGTCCGCTGACGGACATGGTTACGGCGCTGGGCGGGGCGGTGGATGCGTCAGTGAGTGTGGGCGCGCTTACGGTGCAGCCGGGTGGGACCGGGGTGGTGCTGGCTGGGACCGGCGATCCGAACGACGTTCTGGATTCCTATTACGGCGCGGGCATCCTTCGCTCCACGGACGGAGGAACGACCTGGAGCCTGATCGCGCAGACCGAGGACGCGGAGGCGGGATACAGCGCGAGTGATTTTTCCTTTGCCGGGGAGGGATTTGCGGGTTTTGCGTGGAGCACGGTGAATCCGCAGGTGGTGGTGGCGGCGGTGAGCTCATCGTACGAGGGTGAGGTGGTGGACGCGGGCCTGCCAACGATGAATAGCGAGGGACTTTTCTACTCGACCGACAGCGGCGCGACGTGGCATCTGGCGACGATTAGCGACGGCAGCGGCGCGGTGGTGCAGTCGGCGAGCGTTCCGTTGCTGGGGCTGAACGGGAATGCAGCCACGGCGGTGGTCTGGAATCCGGTGCGGCGGCTGTTTCTTGCCGCGGTGCGTTTCCATGGGTATTACTCGTCGCCGGACGGCGAGACCTGGACACGGCTGGCGAATCAGCCGGGCGCGGGTCTGACGACGGTGCTGTGTCCGACGAACGCGCAGCTTCCGGGCGATGTGGCCTGCCCGGTGTATCGCGGCGCGCTGGCGGTGAATCCGGTGACGGGCGATAGCTTTGCGTGGACGGTGGATCTGGACAACCAGGATCAGGGATTGTGGCAGGACAAGTGCGCGATCAGCGGCGGGTCGTGCAGCAACTCCTCGATTACGTTTGCGCAGCAGTGGAACACGGGGGCGCTCGAAAGCAGCACCGGCCAGGGGGCAGCGACCATCGCGGATGGCGATTATAACCTTACGCTGGCTGCGGTTCCGCAGAGCCAGGACACGCTGGTGCTGGCCGGGGCGCACGATCTGTGGAAGTGCAGCCTGGCGATGGGGTGCGTCTGGCGCAATACAACGAACTCCACAAGCTGCATGAGCGCGCAGGTGGGGGAATATCAGCATGCGCTAGGGTGGAATGCGTCGAACCCGGAGGAGATCTTTGTTGGCAACGACAGCGGGCTGTGGCGCTCGACGGACGGCATCGGGGAGACGGGCGCGGTGTGTTCGGCGACGGATGCGGAGCACTTCCAGAACCTGAACGGGGGGCTGGGCTCCCTGGCCGAGGTGGAGAGCCTGTCACCGATTCCCACGACGCCGTACGCGATGCTGGCGGGGCTGGGCGTGAACGGTACCGCGGGGGTGAAGGCAACGGCGGTCACCAGCGACTGGCCGCAGATTCTCTCCGGGTATGGCGGTCCGGTCGCGATCGATCCACGCAACGCGAACAAC
>JAKCDN010000281.1 GCA_021841795.1 Acidobacteriota bacterium
GTATTTCCGTAATCCCTTGTGCGCCGCGCAGCCGCAGCTTGCAGCCCCACTGCGACCCGCCTAATACTCGCAGTAGTAGCCCACATTCAACTCGCCTTGCCGGTATCCTGACGGCAGATTGCCGAAGGTATCCACCCGTTGCACGCCACGCTCGCATGAGCGGTCCAGCGTCGGGCTGCCGCTTGACTGGTCCAGGCGCAGATTGCTCACTGTCCCGTCGCGGTGAATCGTGAAAATCAGATAGACCCGCGCTCCCTTCGGCGTTCTCGGGTCCACGTCGTACTTGTTCCAGCTCTGGCTCATCTTCCGGTTGATCTGGTCCACATACCAGGCGTACAGGCTGGCAAAGCTGTTGTCGCCCACCGTCGTCTGTCCAATGGTTCCAGGCTGCATCTGGTGCTGCACGTTCGAGCCTGCCTGCTCGCCGTAGGCCGCCGCGTTGTGCTGCGGCTGCGGCTGGTGCGCCGGCGCCTTGGTCAGATTGCGCTGCTTCGGCTTCACATGCCGGCCTGCAATCGGAATCGCAGTCTCGTCCACGCGATGTTCTTCCTTGGGGCTGGGCTGCGCCGGAGCCTGGCTCGGCGTCTCCGTAGAAAGGACGTTGTGATTCATCTCCTCCGCGGGCAAGGGAAGTGCGCTGGTAATGTTCACCTGCATCGAGCCGCCCGCCCCGGGATTGCCCCACAGGTTGTGATGAAACAGCCCCAGCATCCAGCCGTACGCAAGCAGCAGGCCCACCACCGCCAGGTGAAGCCCGATCGCGCCCGCGGCCGGGCCCGCCAGTGGCTCCGCACCCAGCTCCCGTTCCAGATGACCGCCGCTGTCAAGAATGCTCATGCCTGCCTTGTAGCGCCGATTCGTTCCGCCGTCCCGGCTGCCGTCGGAGTCGCCGGCTTACTGATTCCCCGAGTCTTTGCTCTCGATCGGCTGCGTGACGATCGACACGTTCGTGATTCCGGACTGCTTCACCGCGTCCATCACGCTCGCGAATGCCCCAAACGGCACCTTCTCGTCGCTGCGCAGGTAGATCGCCTGGTGGGCCGGGTCCACGCCCGCCTGGTGCAGCCGCTCCGGCAGGTCATGCAGATTCACCGGTTGATCGTTCAGGTACACGTTCTGATGGCTGTCAATCGTCACCACCATCCGCTGCTCCGTGATCTGCTTCACCGTGCGCGTCTTCGGCACGTTCACTTCTATCCCCGACTGCAGCACCGGCTCGGTGATCATGAAGATCACCAGCAGTACCAGCACCACATCGACCAGCGGCGTGATGTTGATCTCCGCCAGCGTCGACCGCGTCTGTCCGTTCATCGTCGAGAATGCCATGCTCTGACTCCGCTACCCCCGCTCCGGTCCTCTCGGCGGCGGCTGGTTGCGCACCGGTATCTCTTCGAGTGAGTTCAGCAGCTCCCGGCAGAAATCGTCGATGGCCGAGGCAAATATCCTGATCCGCGCCGAAAACTGGTTGTACGCCACCACCGCCGGAACCGCCACAAACAATCCCGCCGCCGTCGTGATCAGAGCCTCCGCGATTCCGGGCGCCACGGTCTTCAGGGATCCGCCGCCTGCGGTGCCGATCGCGTGGAATGCGTCCACCACTCCCATCACCGTGCCGAACAGCCCCACAAACGGGCTCACGCTCCCGATCGTTGCCAGCCAGGTCATCCGCCGTTCCAGCGCCGTCACCGCTTCGCTCGCCGCCGTCTGCGCCGTCCGCTCCAGCGGCGCCAGGCTGCGCGGCGGACCGCTGCCTCCCGTCACCCGCTTGTACGTGTCGTAGACGTCCTCGAATACCTGCGCCAGCGGACTGCCCCCGCAGTCGCTCGTCAGCGCCGCAATCTCCTGCAGGCGCGTCGCCTTGCGGAAGGCGCGGATAAACTTCTTGCTCTGCGCGGTCGCCTTGCGGAAGGTCGACCACTTGCCGAAGATCACCGTCCACGAGTAAATGCTCGACACCAGCAGCAGAGCCAGCACACCCACTGCAATCGGCCCGATGTTACTCATCATCTCGGCCAGTGCGCTGAATCCCTGGGTCGCTTGCGACACACCCGTGCCGCCGTCAGACTGGAAAAGGAATGCAATCGCTACTGTAAAAATCGTACTTCACCTCAACTTCCACGGTATCAGACGCCGTTCCCGCCGCCCAAGTAACGCTTCGGGTGCCTCATTCCGGTCCCTTGGACCTTCGTCCTGCACCCCCCCAGGCTGCCGGCCTGGCTGCGCCTTCCTGTGCCGCGTCCCCGGAACTCCACCCCGCACCCCGTCATTCATGCTATGCTGCGCTCGGATTGTTCCCATCGGTTCGTGGCGGAAGACCCGCTTCGGTTCTTCCCGCCAACTCCCGTGCAGGGTCCAGGAAAAATGCTCGTCGAACTCCGCGCTGAAAATTACGCCGTCATCGATCACGCCATCGCCTCCTTCGGCCCCGGCCTCAATCTCCTCACCGGAGAAACCGGCGCTGGCAAATCCATCCTCGTCGATGCGCTCGCCCTCCTGATGGGCGGCAAATCCTCGGCCGACGTCGTGCGCCACGGGGCTGAAAAGGCCGTCGTCTCCTGCGTCTTCGAGTCCACTCCCGGCGCCGAGTCCGTCCTCGAGGCCAACGGCATCGACGCCGAATCCACTGAAATCATCCTCCGCCGCGAGATCCTCTCCACCGGCAAGGGCCGCGTCTTCGTCAACAATCAGCCCGCCACCGTCGCCGTGCTCAAGCTGCTGGCCCCGGAGCTCGCGCTCGTGCACGCCCAGTCTGAAACCCTCTCCAGCTTCGATCCCACGCAGCAGCGCATCCTCCTCGACCGCTTTGCCGGCATCGCCACCGATGCCGCCGCCGCCGCGCATGCCCGCTGGCGCAGTGCCCTGGAAAAACTGAACGACCTGCTCCTCGGCGAGCAGGACCGCCTCCGCAACGTCGATCTCTGGACCTGGCAGCGGAACGAGATCGAGCAGGCCCAGCTCAGCCCGGCCGAAGACGAAGCTCTCGAGACCGAGAAGCGCGTGCTCGCCAACGCCGAAAAGCTCTATGCCGCCGCCTTGGGCGCCTTTGACCAGTTGTACGAGGGCAACGCCAGCGCTGAAGCCGCCCTCCAGGCCGCCGTCCGCCATGTCGAAGAGCTCGCCCGCTACGACGCCCGATTCGCCGATGCCGCCCAGCAGCTCTCCTCCGCCCGCGCCATCGTCTCTGACGTGGCCGCCTCCATGCGCGACTACGCCGAAGGCATCAATGCCTCCCCCGAACGCCTTGCCGAGATCGAGGACCGCCTCGCCCTGCTCGATCGCCTCAAAAAGAAATATGGCCGAACCATCGCCGACGTCATCGCCTTCGGCCTCGATGTCGCCCGCAATCTCTCTGAGGTTGAAGACCGTGACGGCATCCTGAAATCTCTTCGTGCCGAGCTCGCCCTCGCCGAAGACGGCTATCGCCAGGCCGCTGCCGCGCTCACCGCCCAGCGCCAGGCCGCCGCCGCCAGGCTGGCCAGGCTCGCCGAGTCCCACATCAACTCCCTCGCCATGAAGTCCCGCTTTCAGGTCGTCGTCACTCCCGCGCAACCGGCGGCCGACCAGCAGGCGGGCAAGGCCACCGCTGCGTCGGCCCCCGACGGCTGGACCGCCGACGGCTGGGACGCGGTCGCCTATCTCATCGCCACCAACCCCGGCGAGCCCCTCAAGCCGCTCATTGAAATCGCCTCCGGCGGTGAGCTCTCGCGTGTTCTCCTCGCCCTTAAAGTCGCGGTTGAAGAATCCGCGTCCAAGTCAAAGAAAAAAACCACGCCGCGCACTCTCGTCTTTGACGAAATCGACATCGGCATCGGTGGCCGCGCCGCTGAGGCCGTCGGCCAAAAGCTCAAAACCCTCGCCGGCGCCCAGCAGGTTCTCTGCGTCACCCACCTGCCTCAGATCGCCGCCTTTGCTGACCAGCACCTGGCGGTTGAAAAGCGCGAGCAGGATGGCCGTACCACCACCCGCATTCGCGTCCTCGACGACCGCGCCCGCACTCATGAAGTTGCGCGCATGCTAAGTGGCGCCAAGGTCACTGAAACCAGCCTCCAGCACGCCGCCCAGATGATCGCCTCCAGCCGCTGACGCAACTCCCGCTTGGCCTTGTCCTGAAGCCGCAGCGCTCCCGTCCGCGCCGCCTGTAGCAAGCGATCATGGCGCGAAATCGCAAACGGCGACCGTAGTCCTGGAATTGCCGCAGTCCGCGCCTGAGGCTGCCGCGGTAGCTATATCCTGGCCATGTCTGCGCTCGCCGAAAGCCTTCCATGGCTCCGGCCCGCCGCCTTTACGGCCGGATCACCATCTTGCCCACCCCGTCGCGGTAGTGGCTCGTCAGGTCGAAGGCCTCGCCAATCCGGTCCAGCGGACGCGCGTGCGTCACCAGCGGCGCAAACCAGTCCGGCTGCGC
>JAKCDN010000010.1 GCA_021841795.1 Acidobacteriota bacterium
CTGCGCAGGTTGGCGGTAGTTGCATCGCAGACGCCGACGACCCAGTCGCAGAAGCGAGCGGCGATGCCGTATTTGACTTCTTCGGCGCGGCGGTGGGGCGGAGCGACGAGACTGTGGCGCGTGGAGACGATGCCGGCGGCTCCGGCGAGGCGCGCAGAAGCCGCGGCATAAATGGTAGGCGTGGGATTGTGGAGGTGGACCGCGTCAGGGGGCGCGCCGCGGAACAGGCGGTAGAAGGCGCGCGCGGAGTCGAAGAGGTGACGGCCGATGCCGGCTTCAACGCGGAAGCCCTCTTCGCGCATGCGGGCGCCCAGCTGACCGAGCGCGGCCACGGCGTAGACGCAGGGCTGGTGGCCCTGATCGCGCTGCAGGCGGCACATCTGGGCGACGAGGGTTTCGGCTCCGCCTACTTCCATGCTGTCGACGATGTGGGCAATCTTCATAGCGCGATTGGGATCCCGGCGGTGCAGATGCGGTTTTTGCGGCTCGCGGTTGCGGTTTGGGTGGTGATGACAGCAGAGGTCAAAAGAGGAACGTGACCCGCATGAGGAGATAGACGCTCAGGATAAGTCCGATGGAAAGCGGGGCGGAGTAGAGGAGCACGCGGCCGAGCTTGAGGCGCGGAGGGATCATGCGGCGCTGGAGGCCCATTTGATAGAGGACTTCAGTCATTCCGCCGAGGAGGAAGAAGGTGAGCACGAAGGCGCGGGAGAGGAAGAAGCCGGTGGTGAGGAAGCCGGTAAACGAGATGACGAGGAGGCGGCCGAGACGGATGAGCTCCTTCTGATCGATCTTGCCTTTCATGCGTTTGGAGAAGGACCAGGGATCCTCGTCGGTGGGATCGGGGTCGCCCGCGGCAACCTTGTCGGGTGACGCGAAGGTGAGGGTGTCTCTCATGGTTGCGAGGAGGAACATGGCCCAGAAGTAGAGGCCGAACATGCCGAGTTCGGCGGCGCAGACCATGATCGAGTTGTGGGAGGTGTGGCCGAGATACTCCGATGCATGTCCGAAGCCGACGCCGAAGATGGGATTGGATTTGAAGAGGCCGACGGACATGGCCCAGAGGACCATGCGGCCTTCGCCGGACTCCATATTGCGGCCGCCGGTAAAACTGAGGGCGGTGGCGGCGACGAACAACCCGCCGGCGATGATGACGGAGGGGAGGGTGCCGATTTTTCGTCGGGCAGCGACGACGGCCATGGCGACCAGCGCGACGAGGGAGCCGCGCGAGTGGGTGAGGAAGGTTCCGTAAAGGAGGACGGCGACGGGCAGGAGCACGAAGAGGGAGTTGCGGAGGAATTTTTTGGGACGCCAGAAGATGAAGAGGAGCGGGATGACGGAGACGAGGAGCTGGGCGAAGTCGTTGGGATCGTTGATCTCAGCCAGGCCGCGGATGCGGAAGATCCACTCGCCTTGGTCATTGTCCTGGGGCAGGATGTAGGGGTGAGCGAGATCCCATGCGTCTCGATTCCACTCGTCGCCGGGTTTCGTCTGGATGCCGCCGGGAGGGATTCCGTAATGGAGGTCGTAGGCGCCCTTGTAGATGACGAAGATGCAGATGCCGAGGAGCATGAGCACGAGGATGTTGAATTTTTTGCGGGTGTTGCAGTTGATGCAGATGAGGTAGTAGGCGAAGGCGTTGGGAATGAACTGCTGCAAGGCGTTGACGGCGCCGGTGAACCAGCCGGTGACCAGGATGGAAAAGAAGATGGCCGCTCCCATGCCGAGGACGGCCACCGACTGGGAGGTTTTGAAGAGGAAGGAACGAAGGAGCGCGGGAAGCGAGAACAGCACGACCAGAACGGCGACGATGACCTCAGTGTGATACCACGCCAATTGGCCGAAGACGGTGAATGGATTGAGGTAGTAGGTGACGAGGTAGAGGATGGTTAAGGCAAATCCCATGCTTTTCGGCCTTGATTGCTGGAGTATATGGGCGTAGACGAACCGGACATTGCAGCCGAATCCCCTTCGGTTGGCGAAAAGGCGGGAGAGAGCTGCGCGGGCGCTTCTACTGACGATTGTATCCAAATCCCCTGCGGGCGGCTGCGGCCAAGCGCGCGGGGAGGCGTTGCCGAAAGGCGGCGCACCTTCGTAACGGAAGAATTTTAGTTTTCGTAACGGGGGGTGGTTGCCCGCGGAAAAGCAGGCCAATATAATACGTACAGATCAGCAAGATGCGCCGGCGCCATCGCGAGCTTCAATCGAGGATGGTGAAAAGGCAAAGGGAGAACTCATTCCTCCACGGCCAGAGCCATCCGACATGATTGGATGTCGATAGGCAAAGGTTGTTCCCTTGCAAACGCAATTTTTACGCAGCACGCGATAGCCGACCACGCCTTGGTGCGCCGATTTCAGCAGATTTTGAACCGGGCCTGTTCTGACCTGTTTGAGTGAGGACAACGATGGTGGTTTCTTGTACGCACGAACAGGTTCGTGCGGCGCGCTGGAGTCTGAGTACCGCGGTTTCCGGCGTTTTGCTGGCCGCGGCGGCGATTTTTGCCGGCGTTCTCTGTTTTCATCTTTCGCCGGCGCTGGGAGTCCTTTCAACCGTTGCGTCCTTCGTGCTGATGGCGCTGCCGGGCGTCTTTATCGGCATGGGCCTGTTCGGGTGGGATGTGCGCCGGCAGCCGGAGTCGGTGATCTTCGGCGTACCGCTGGGATTGATGCTGAGCGGCTACACGGCGCTGATGCTGGGCTTTCTGGGGCACTGGTCGGTGTCGGCGATCGTGCCGGCGCTGCTGGCGCTGGCGGGGGCGAGCGGATATTTTGCGCTGCGGCAGGGACGCGCTCCGCTGGTTACGGCGCTGCGGCCGTGGAGCGCCTCCGATTTTGCGGTTCTGGGCTGCATGGGGCTCGGAGTGCTGGGTTTTGTGGCGATTCCGTTTCTGCGGATCGGGGCGCCGACTCCTTACGGACATGCATTCGCGTGGCTGTTCGGGTTCGATTTTATCGCCCGGGCGGCCTACGCGGCATCGATCACCATCGGACTGCCGATCGATCACATCCACATGGCGGGCGTGCCGCTGCACATGTACCTGGTGGGATATGTGCTGCCGGCGTTCTCCTACACGCTTTGCCGGCAGGCGGTTCATCTTCAGGCGATTCTGCTGGTCGTGGAGGTGATGCTGGATCTGGCGTTTGTGGCGTGCCTGCTGGCATTCTGGCGGCTGTTTGCGCGCTCGACGAAGGCGCTGGCGGCGACGGCCGCGGTGCTGCTGGCGGGCTACAGCTACTACGGATGGTTTGTCATCGCCCATCAATTCACGCCGCTGATATCGAGATCGCTGGCGGAGAAGCTGGAGAACCAGTTTGTCTACGGCGGGGTATCGCATCTTTTTCAGCGGCTGTTCATGGTGGAGCCGCAGGCGGTGCTGGCGCTGACGATTTTTCTGTTTGTTCTGACGGTGGTGCTGACCGCGGAGCAGCGTATGGGGCTGGCGCTGAGCTGCTGGCTGGGGCTGGCGCTGGGGATTGAGTTCGGGATCGACTCCTGGCTGGGACTGACGCTGGCGGCATGGTTTGCCGGGAGCCAGATTGTGCGGCTGCGGGGGCGGTGGAGCGACAGAGAGATCTGGACGAACGGTCTTGTTGCCGGTGCGATCATGGGCACGCTCTGGGCGACGTTTTTTGCGGTGCACATGGTGGGGCTTTCCAGCGGGAGCCTGGTGACCATCGGACCGTACTGGTGGGGATTCAAGTTTGGAGCGCTGCAGTACATCATCGAATACGGTCCGATGCTGCCGCTGGGGCTTCTGGGCCTGGTTTCTGTGTGGAAGCGGAACCGCTACCTTGCGCTGGGCCTTGGTCTGATTGTGGGACTGGCGGTGTTTCAGGATTTGTTTGTGGGGATTGCGGAGCTGCCGCACTTCAGAAACGGGAACCGGCTGCTGCCGATCGCGCTGCTGGCGGCGACGGCGTGGCTGTTTGAGCACACGCGGATGACGGCGGCGAAGCGGGGCCTGGCGGCGGCGGCGATCCTGCTGGCGACGCCGACGCTGTTTACCGATATTTCGGGCGCGTCGAATGTGCTGAATCGACGGCACACGGCGTACGTGAGCAGCGCGGATATGGAAGCCTGCGAGTGGGCGCGGACGCACCTGCCGGCAGCGGCGATTGTCCAGGGCCTGCCGGATTACGTGGGCGATTATCTGACGCCGCCGCATGCATACGAGGGGCAGGAGGTTTCGCTGGTCCCGGTGTTTGCGCTGCGGCGCGCGGCGCTGGGCGAGGAGTACATTGCGCGGGCGATGTGCCCGGGATGCGCGACGATGGTGAAGGCGCGGGAAGCGGACATGCATGCCATGTTCAGGGCGCAGGATGCGGCGGAAGTGCTCGCGATCGCGGCCAAGTACAAGATCGATTATCTATATGTAGGCCCGTACGAGCAGATTCTGGATCCGAAGATTCTGGCGGTGCTTGAAGGGTCGCCGGAGTTCGTCCAGGTGTACGGCAAAGACTCGGTTTACATCTTTCGCATTGCAAAGGCGCAGCTTACCAGCAGCGCGCCGACGCCGACAGACCAGCCGGCGCGGTGAGCGCGCGGGGCAGGCCGTTGCGCGGCTCCGAGGCATGGATGAGGGTTGCGGAGCGGCGATCGCCGGGTAGCGGCACGCGAGGATGAGGCGGCGATAGAGAGGCAGCGCCGCCCGCGGTCGAGCGATTCTCGACCGGAATAATCTGTTGAGACTCCACTGCCAGGGCTATGCGACGTACGTGATCCGAACCGCCAGGTTGGGAGCGACGGGGTTGGCTGCGGCGGCTTCCTATGGTTTATAGGGAGCGATGGATTTGCCTTTTTCCGAGAGGTAGGGGGCGAGGGGGTCACCGGGGAGGTCGCGCAGGCCGGAGACGACGGCTTCAGCGTTGATGACCGCGCCGGCCCAGTCGGTATGGGTATGGGGATCGCCGAAGAGCTTGTCGACGGCCTGTGGCCCCATGGCGTCATAGCGGCGGGCGATGATCTCGTTGAGATCGATGAAGCCGACGTGCTGCTCGATGGCGACCTGGCGGGCCCATCCGCGGTAGGTATCGGTATTGCGGCGGATGTGTCCGTCGACCCAGATTTTGCGGGGCACGAGGGAGCAAAGGATGGGGGTGGCGCCGCGGGCGCGCACGCCGGCAATGTACTGGCGCAGATACCAGCCGTAGGTGCGCACGGTGACCGGCTGGCCGGTGCGGGGATCGGTGAAGGTGTAGGATTCGTCGCCGATGCCGGGAAGGCTGCCGCGGAGGTTGGGCGCGCGGGACGGGGGCGAAGCGGCGCCGGGGGCAAGGCCGGGATCGGGGAGCGGGGATTTGCCGGGGAGGTTGATTCCGCCGTCGTTGTGACCCCATTGGATGAGAACGAAGTCGCCGGGCCGGATGATCTGGAGGGCGAGATCCCAGTGTCCCTCGGAGATATAGCTGTGGCTGGAGAGTCCGCCGATGGCGCGGTTGACGACGTTGATTTTGTCGGGGTTGAAGAAGTCAGCGATGGGCGCGCCCCATCCCCACTGGTTGTTGTCGCCGCGGCCATGGCCGTTGCGGACGGTGGAGTCGCCGATGAGGATGAGGGATGGGAGGGCGGGATTGGCGGGCGGCTTGAGGCCAAGGTCGAGTTCGCGGGCGCGCGGATCCTGCGGCGCGGGCGGGGCGGACTGCGGAGTGGATGGGGCGGACTGCGTCGCCTGGGCCGTGGCGACTGGGGCGGGAGCGGGCTGGGTCTGCGCGGGAGCGGCGCTGCACGGGGAGGCGCCGAAGCAGGCAAGGGCGAGAGCGGCGAGGCAGGGGACGTAGCGGGCCAACATCTGATTCATGCCTACAGATTGTAAGGGATGCGCGCAAGTCCGCATGCGCGGTGCGGGGGTGCGGGATGGGTCAGTCGTCGGCCGCGGCGGCGTCGATGGTGGGCGCGAGGTCGAGACGGTCGAAGCCGCGCCACCGGTAAAAGGCGATGGACATGATCCAGGCGGCGGCAAAGAGGGCAATGATGCAGTAGCCGAGGAAGCCGAAGTTGCCGTTGAGACGGCGGACGAACTCCCAGAAGGCGCCGTCGAGGCTGAGGCGGTCAGCGAGGAGGCCGAGGGACTCGATGCCGCCGACGGCGAAGGCGACGAGGACGGAGACGGAGGTCACGGTGAGGTTGTAGTAGAGCTTGCGCACGGGTTTGACGAAGGCCCAGCCGTAGGCGCCGAGCATGAGGATGTTGTCCGTGGTGTCGATGAGGGACATGCCCGCGGCAAAGAGCGCGGGAAAGACCAGGATGGACCAGATGGGCAGTCCGCGGGAGGCCTCGGAGGCGGAGATGCCGAGGAGCCCGATCTCGGTGGCGGTATCAAAACCAAGGCCGAAGAGGACGCCGAGCGGATACATGTGCCAACTGGAGCGGATGAGGGCAAACATGGGGCGGAAGATGCGGGCGAGGAGTCCGCCGCCGGCCAGGAGCAGGTCAAGATCCTCTTCGACGTAGGGGAGTCCGCGGCGCACGCGCCGGAAGGCGGCGTAGACGGAGCGGAGCACGAGGAGATTTGCGAAGGCGATGGCGAAGAGGAAGAGCGCGGAGACGAGGGCGCCGACGATGCTGCCGATGTTGCGGATGGCGTCGACGCGGGCTTGGAGGAGGACGGTGGCGAGGGCGATGAGGACGGAGCCGAGGACCACGATGGTGGAGTGGCCGAGCGAGAACAGGAGGCCGACGGCAATGGGGCGCTTGTTTTCCTGCATTAACTTGCGGGTGACGTTGTCAATGGCGGCGATGTGGTCGGCGTCGACGGCGTGGCGCAGGCCGAAGCTGTAGGCGAGGAAGGCGGTGCCGAGGAGCAGGGGGAAATGGCGGAAGGCGGCGAAGGCCCAGAGCCAGGCCAGGGCGTTGAAGGCGAGCAGGAAGGCGTAGATGGCGGCGATGCGGCGTTTGAGGCCGGGGCTGACGGAGGTGGAGGCGCGCGGCATGAAACCTCAGAGATCGGACGGCCGCCGATGAAGAGCGCCGCGGCAAGGCAAGCACTCACAGCCGCACTATCATGCTACCATTTCCGGCTTCGTGCTACGGGCGCGAAGGCGGCCGGGGAAGCGGCAATGGCAGCGGCGGCGCGGGCGGCCGGCGGGAGTTTTTTCACGAAGTTTTCATGCGGGGAGCGGGTGCGGGACGCGGAGGAGCGGAGGCGGCGTTAAGCCAGGGCGGTTTGCAAGCGCGCGCGGCGGGGCAGAGCCGCGGCGCCGATGATGCGGCGCACGAGGCGGACGTCGGGGAGGGTGTGGAGGTGGATTTTTTCATCGGGCTCGCCGACGACGCCGGCAACGGCGAATTGCGTGGTGATTTCGCGGCCGATTTCGGGCAGGACGAAGGAAAAGGAGTCGGGCCAGGTGGCGACGAACTGCTTGCTCCAGAGGTCCTGAAACTCGCGGCTGGCCTGGGAGATGGAGCCAACGATATCGCGATAGACGGGATCCTCGATGTGTTTGGCAAATTCGAGGCGGAAGGTTCCGACGATCTGCTTGGAGGCGTTGTCCCAGTCGGCGTGGACGCGCTTGGCGCGCTCGGTCGCGAAGAAGTTGCCGAGCAGGTTCAAGGGCTGGCTCGGGGGCTTGTCGTAGCCGAACCATGCGGCGCAGATGGGGTTCCAGGCGAGGATGTTGTAGCGATGATCGACGACGAGGGCGGGCCCGGCGGTGAAGCCGTTGACGATTCTCTGGGCTTTTTCAGAGGCCTTGCGCAGGGCGAGGTGGGATTGGAGGACTCTGGACCTGAGGCCGGCGAGGGCGAAGAGATATTCGGTCTCAGTGGTGGAGAGGCGGAGGACGCAGGCGAGCCGCTCGAGGAACTCGGAGGAGACGTCGGTGCGGCGGCCGGACTCGAACCAGGAGTACCAGGTAAGGCTGACGTTGGCGAGGGTGGAGACTTCTTCACGGCGCAGGCCGAGGCTTCTTCTCCGGTCGCGGTAGACGGGAAGGCCGACATCGCGGGGATGCAGGCGCTGGCGGCTGGCCGTAAGAAACGCCCGCAGTTCGGTCGTTCGATCGAACATAGCCAAGTATCCCCTTCAATTAGCAGTTACTCAACGTAATGTTTCTCATTGCATTCTGGTTGGCAGCGCAGAGGGATGGCTACCATTTCTCCAGAGTGCGGAGCCGCGGGTTCCAAGCTAAGCCCAAGCGCCCCGAAAGGGTTCCCAGGGGCAGGAATGGCCTTTACTGTACCGAAAATCAGGCAGGTAATCAAGAAGCAAGTGAACAGAGGGCAGGGCGGAACGAATGCGGCCGGCGGGCGGGGAGGAACGAGCGAGTTGACGCAGCAGCAGCGGGCGGTTACGGAGGACCGGAAAGCGATGAAGGCGTATCGTGAACAGGTAGGGATCCACATTTCCTAAGTTCCGCGCCGGGTGAGCGGATTGCGGCGAAGCAGGAGGGAGTGGCCATGGCATTGCTGATCCAAGGCGGGGAGATCGTTACCGCGGAGACACGCACACGCGGCGACATTCTGATCGAGGGCGAGAAAATTTGCGCTATCGGAGCAGGGCTGGAAGCGCCGGCGGGCGCCGAAGCGATCGACGCGACGGGGAAGCTGGTGTTTCCGGGGTTTATCGATCCGCACGTGCATATTCATCTGCCGTTCATGGCGACGTTTGCCAAGGATACGCACGCGACGGCGAGCCGGGCGGCGCTGGTGGGCGGGACGACCACGTTTATCGAGATGGTGTGCCCGTCGCGCAGCGAAGACGCGCTGGCGGGCTATCACGTGTGGAAGCAGAAGGCGGAGGGGAACAGCGCCTGCGACTACGCGTTCCACATGGCGGTGACGCGGTACGACGAGGGGACGGAAGCGCAGTTGCGGGAGATTGTGGCGGACGGTACGGCATCGTTCAAGATCTTTCTTTCGTACAAGAACTTTTTCGGGGTGACGGATGAAGAGATGTTCCGAACGCTGCGTCTGGCGGCGGAGCTGGGGGTGATTACCACGGCGCACTGCGAGAATGCAGAGCTGGTGGGGCAGTTGCAGCAACTGCTGCTGAGCGAGGGCAAGACCGGAGCGGAGTGGCACGAGCCGAGCCGGCCGGAGACGGTGGAGGCGGAGGGAACGGGGCGGTTTGCGACGTTTCTGGAGGCGACGGGAGCGACGGGGTACGTGGTTCACCTGTCGTGCGCGCCGGCGCTGCGCGCGGCGGTGGAGGCGAAGCTGCGCGGCGTGAAGCTGTATGTGGAGTCAGTGCTGCCGCACTTTCTGCTGGACAAGAGCTATGCGGAGCGGGGCGGCGTGGAAGGGATGAAGTACATCATGTCGCCGCCGCTGCGGCACGAGCGGAATCTTCCGGTGCTGTGGACGGCGCTGCAGGCGGGGATGATCGACGCGGTGGGCACGGATCACTGCCCGTTCGACCAGGAGCAGAAGCGGCTGGGGGAGCAGGCATTCACGCAGATTCCCAACGGCATACCCGGGATCGAGGACCGGGTGAACCTGATGTATACGTATGGGGTAAAGCGGGGGCGGCTGGACGTGCACCGCTTTGTGGATGCGTTGAGCACGCGGCCGGCGAAGATCTTCGGACTGTTTCCGCGCAAGGGGACGATCGCGGTGGGGTCGGATGCGGACGTGGTGGTCTACGATCCGGCGTATCGCGGCCGGATCAGCGCGGCGCGGCAACTGACGAACAACGACTACAACGGGTTTGAGGGGGTTGCGATCGAGGGGCGGCCCGCGGTGGTTACTGTGCGCGGGAAGGTGCAGGCGCGGGAGGGAGCGTTTGTGGGCGAGGCGGGACGCGGGCGCTTTTTGCGCCGCACGCCGAACGGCGGGGCGCAGGGGGTGGAATGATGCCGGTGGATGCACAACGGACGGTTGACCTGCTGAAGGAGCTGCGGGGGCTTACGGCCGATGCCGATGGCGCGCAGCGCGTGGCGTGGAGCCCGACCTGGCTGCGGGCGCGGGCGTGGTTTGAAGAGAAGCTGCGCGCGCTGCCGGTGGAGCACCACTACGACGCAGCGGGCAACAGTTGGACGACACTGGCCGGCGAGCGGGAGCAGGCGCTGATTCTGGGCAGTCATCTGGATTCGGTGCCGAACGGGGGCTGGCTGGATGGCGCGCTGGGCGTGCTGGCGGCGTACGCGGTGCTGCGCCGCATTGCGGAAGAGCACAACGGGAGGCCCCCGGTGACGGTGCGGCTGGTGGACTGGGCCGATGAGGAGGGGGCGCGTTTTGGGCGCAGCCTGTTCGGCTCATCGGCATTCGCGGGGACACAGACGATCGAAGCCGACCGCGGGCGGACCGATGCCGGAGGCAAGCGGCTGGAGGATGCGCTGGCCGAGTGCGGAGTGCGCATGGATGGGATCGGCGAGGCGGGCAGGGAGCGCAGGAACGCGGCGGCGTATCTGGAGCTGCACATCGAGCAGGGGCCGGTGCTGGAGCGGCTGGGATTGCCGCTGGGCGCGGTGACGGGAACCAAGGGAGTGGAGCGGCATCAGATCACGTTTTACGGGCAGGAGGCGCACTCGGGGTCGACGCCGATGGAGGTGCGGCGGGATGCGCTGGCGGCGGCGGCGAAGCTGGCGCTGGAGATCCGGCCCATCGCCAGGCGGCATGCCGATGCGGTGTGCACGATGGGGAGCGTGAAGACATTTCCGGGGATTGTGACGGCGGTGGTGGGCCGCGCGGAGGCGACGCTCGACCAGCGCGATCTGGATGCGGAGGTGCTGGCATCGATGCACCGGGAGGCCAGGGAAAAGAGCGAGCAGTTTGCGCGCGAGGAGGGATGCACGGTGGAGTGGTCGCGGATCTGGAACATTGCGCCGGAGCGTTTCCATGGAGAGCTGATCGGGCTGTGCGAGGAGGCGATCCGTGAAACGGCGGGCCAGTCGCACCGGCTGCCTTCAGGGCCGCTGCACGATGCCGCGGAGGTTTCGCGGGCGGGCATTCCGACGGCGATGCTATTTGTGCAGTCGCTCAAAGGAATCAGCCACAACAAGATCGAAGACACGCGGGAAGAGCATTTGCGTCAGGCGGTGGAGGCGCTGGACCGGCTGGCGACAAAGACGATGGCATGGATCTGCCGGGCGTGAGGCCGGGCAGTGCGGCGAGGGTTTGGAGAGGGCGAATTGCCGCGCAGCGAGAAGACTGGAGGACGAGAAGGAATGAGCGGATTGGAAGGCGTGGCCCCAAGCAGGATTTTGCACTGGGTGAACGGGCAAACGGCAGCAGCAACGTCGGGGCGCAGCGGTCCGGTGATGAACCCGGCCAGCGGCGAGACCGTCGCGGAGCTGGGCTTTGCCTCAGCGGCGGACGTGGACCGGGCCGTGGAGGCAGCGGCGTCGGCGGGGCACGAGTGGCGCGCGACGGCGCTGTCGCGGCGGTCGGAGATCCTGTTTCGTTTCCGCGAGCTGGTGGCGCGGAACCGGGGCAGGATTGCGGAATTGATCGTGCGCGAGAACGGCAAGACGATGAACGACGCACTGGGCGAGGTGGCGCGCGGTCTGGAGAATGTGGAGTTCGCATGCGGGATTCCGCACCTGCTGAAGGGCGGATACACGGAGCAGGCGAGCCGGGGCGTGGATGTGTACCAGATCCGGCAGCCACTGGGAGTTGTGGCGGGCATAACGCCATTCAACTTTCCCGGCATGGTGCCGCTGTGGATGCTTGCAAACGCGATTGCGTGCGGGAACGCATTTGTTCTGAAGCCGTCGGAGAAGACGCCATCAGCGAGCATGTATCTGGCGGAGCTGCTGCAGGAGGCGGGATTGCCGGATGGAGTGCTGAACGTGGTGCACGGGGACAAAGCGGCGGTGGACCGCATCCTGGAGCACCCGCGGATCAAGGCGGTGAGTTTTGTGGGCTCAACGCCGGTGGCGCGGTATATCTACGAGACGGCAACGCGGAACGGGAAGCGGGTGCAGGCGCTGGGCGGAGCCAAGAATCACATGCTGGTGCTGCCGGACGCCGACATCGAGATGGCGGCCGATGCGGCGGTTTCAGCCGGATACGGCGCGGCGGGCGAGCGGTGCATGGCGATCTCGGTAGTGCTGGCGGTGGGCAGCGTGGCGGATGCGTTGATCGCGGCGATTCGCGCGCGCATGAGCCGCATCAAGGTGGGGCCGGGATCGGATGCGGACAGCGAGATGGGGCCGCTGATTACGCGCGAGCATCGCGACCGGGTGGCTGCGCAACTGGACAGAGCGGCGGAGCAGGGCGCGACGGTTGCCGTGGACGGGCGCAAGGATCCGGCGACGAACCGGAAGGGCTTTTTTCTGGCGCCGTCGCTGATCGACCACGTGAAGCCCGGGATGCAGTGCTACGATCAGGAGATCTTCGGGCCGGTGCTGAGCGTGGTGCGGGTGAAGGATTATGCCGAGGCGATAGGCCTGATCAACGAGAATCCATTCGGCAACGGCACGGCGATCTTTACGCAGAACGGCGGCGCGGCGCGGCAGTTCCAGTTTGACGTGGAGGTGGGCATGGTGGGGATCAACGTACCGATTCCGGTGCCTGTGGCGTACTACAGCTTTGGCGGCTGGAAGAGCTCGCTGTTCGGCGATCTGCACATGTACGGACCGGAGGGCGTGCAGTTCTACACGCGGGCGAAAGTGGTGACGAGCCGCTGGCCCGATCCCGCGGCGAGCAAGGTGGATCTCGGATTTCCGCAGGTGCGGTGAGCCGGGCGAGGTTTTTCTGCAGCAGGGGCCGGGACGCGGCGGAAGGGCGCTCCGGCTCCCAATCATACATCTCACACTCGAGGGGGGCTTGATCATGAGCGATGTTTCCGAGGCCAGGAATCTGACTGCCGAGGAGGTTTCCGCCATCACGCGCCAGACCAACTACGGAACCTGGCGATTCCAGAAGAGCTGGAAGCCGCTTTTTGTGGCCGATGCGGAGGGGTGCTGGTTCAGCGATGGCGGCGGCAAGCGTTATCTGGACCTGAGCTCGCAGTTGATGTGCGTGAATCTGGGGCACAAGAATGCGCGCGTGGTGGAGTCGATCGCCGAGCAGGCGCGGGCGCTGTGCTATGCGGCGCCGGGATACGCCACGGAGGCGCGGGCGCGGCTGAGCGAGAAGCTGCTTGAGGTTCTGCCCGCGGGGCTGAACAAATTCTTTTTCGCGACCAGCGGCACGGAAGCCAACGAGGCGGCGTTCAAGATTGCGCGGATGTACACGGGGAAGAACAAGATCATCTCGCGCTACCGGTCGTATCACGGATCGACGGCGGGCGCGATCGCGGCGACGGGAGATCCGCGGCGCTGGGCGATGGAGCCGGCGGGCAAGATTGCCAACGTAGTGTTTGCGCCGGAGACGAACTGCTACAACTGCCCCATCAAGCACAGCTATCCGACGTGCGATGTGGCCTGCGCCGACTACATCGAGCACATGATCCGGAACGAGAGCGACGTGGCGGCGATAATTGTGGAGCCGGTAGTGGGCACGAACGGAGTGCTTGTGCCGCCGCCGGAGTACTTTCCGCGACTGCGGGAGATCTGCGACCGGCACGGGGTGCTGCTGATTGCCGACGAAGTGATGGCGGGCTGGGGCCGGACGGGCAAGTGGTTCGCAGTTGACCACTGGAACCTGAAGCCGGACATTCTGGTGACGGCAAAGGGGATTACGTCAGCGTACGTGCCGCTGGGACTATGCGCGACCACGGCGAAGATCGCGGACTACTTCGAGGAGCATTACTTTTCGCACGGTCACACGTATGAGGCGCACCCGCTGACGCTGGGGCCCGCGGTGGCGACGATTGAAGAGATGCAGCGGCTGAAGCTGGTGGAGCGCGCCGCGGAGCTGGAGCCTTACGTGCGGGCGAAGCTGGAGCAACTGAAGGAGAAGCATCCGTCGGTGGGGGACGTGCGCGGTCTGGGGCTGTTTTTTGCGGTGGAGATTGTGAAGAACCGCAAGACCAAGCAGCTCTTCAACACCATGCGCGACAAGGTGGAAGGCAAGGCGCTGGTGGTGGATCAGATTGCGGCGAAGATGATGGCGCAAGGGGTGTCGATCCAGGCCTGGGTGAGCCATTTTGTTGTGGCGCCGCCGCTGATTGTGACCAGGGAAGAGCTTGACTTCGGTATCGCCGCGCTCGATGAGCATCTGGCGATTGCCGATGCGCTGGTAGAGTAAGCACGTTCCTGCGCAGCCGGCATTCGGCCACGAATGCCGGCCCATGCGCGATCCGTCAGGGCATCTTCGGCACCGTATTCATGGTGTATTCACACGAGCAGAGCCGCCGCTGCGGAGACGCAGCGAGTGGGACGGCCCGGTGCGCAAAAGGGCAGTCACGAAGATGCCCGCCTTCATTCTGCCTGGAACTCCTCTGAATTGATGGCGCTTGGCGGCGCGAAGCCGGGGCGGCGGCGTGCGTTCGCGCGCGGGAATGAATGCGGCCGCGGATCGTGGCTGCGGATTGCAGAGCGCGAAGCAGTTACTTTCAGTAATCGAACACGCCGATACTTGCGGCGCTCCAGCACGGTTCATAGAGTGAGAGAACGCGGAAGTCCACGCCTTGGGAATTGCGACTCAGGAGGAGATTCATGGTGCAAATGGGAAGGCCATCTATTTTGAGCCGTTTTGCGAAGATCGGCGCTGCGGTGTTCGCAGTTCTATTGACGATGACGCCGGCGAAGGCACAAACGGCGGTTGACGGCGCGGTTGCCGGAACGGTGACGGACAGCACGGGAGCGCTGATTCCCGGCGCGTCGATTCTGGTGCATAACGCCGGCACGAACGCGGAGACGACGGCGACGGCGGACGCTTCAGGCTATTTTCGAGTGGTGCGCCTGGTGCCTGGCGACTACGCGATCACGGTGAGCGCCAAGGGATTTGCAAGCTACAAGGCGCAGCATGTGACGGTGGAGGTGGGCAAACTGACGGAGGTGACGCCGACGCTGACGGCCGGGGGTACGTCAGTCACGGTGCAGGTAAGCTCCGAGGCTCCGGTGATCAACACGGAGAGCTCGGACTTTACGACGGAGTTTACGCCGAAGACGCTGAACACGCTGCCGATCAACGGCCGGCACTGGACGTCATTCGCGCTTCTGTCGCCCGGGGTGACGCTGGGCAACAGCGCATTCGGACTGGTGACGTTCCGGGGCGCCAACAACCTGCAGAACAACTTCATGGTGGACGGATCGGACGACAACGACTCGTTCGACTCGGTGGAGCGCGGTTATACGCGCGTGGGGTACTCGACCACGCAGGAGTCGATTCTGGAGTTTCAGGTGCTGACGTCGAATGTTCCGGCGCAGTATGGGCGGGCACTGGGCGGCGGCGTGAATGCGATTACGCGGTCGGGGTCGAACCAGTTTCACGGGGATCTGTTCGAGTACTGGCGCGACAACGAATTTGGAGCGACGAACCCGTTCAACATTCTGCAGACGATACCGACGACGGTGTATGTGAAGCCGCTGGACAAGCGCCACCAGTTCGGGGGCAGCTTCAGCGGGCCGGCGATCAAGGACAAGCTTTTCTTCTTCTACGCGATCGATCAGCAGTTGCGCGATTTTCCCATTGTGGCGGTGCCGACGCCGCAGTTTCTGGAGGATACGAATTCGGCGCTGAACAACTGCACGGTGCAGGGAACGAGCTCGACGACGGATGCGGCAACGTGCGCGGAAGACCGCGGAGTGACGCCGGCGCAGATTGCCTCGGCGATGTCGTACTTCACGGATCAAAGCGGCATTGCTCCACGGAAGGGCAACCAGCTGATCAACTTCGGGAAGGTGGATTACCGGATCAACGACAAGAACAACGCGTCGCTGATGTACAACCGGATGCGGTGGAACTCGCCCAACGGGACGCAGACCAACCCGGTGGTGCGGCGAGGCATTACGTCGCTGGGCAGCGACAACATGAAGATCGACTCAATTATCGGGAAGATCGACACGTTTGTGACGCCGCAGGTGTCGAATGAGCTGCGGACCGAGTATGCGCGCGACTTCGACACGGAGACGGGAGACACGCCGCTGGCGAACGAGCCGACGACGACGTCAGGAGGTTTGCCGCCGGGGGTCACGATTCTGACCAACTCGGGATTCAACATGGGCACGCCGTACTACGTACCGGCGACGGATTATCCGAACGAAGAAGAGATCGACACGGTGGACAATGTGGCCATCTCGCACGGCAGCCAGACGTTCAATATCGGCGGCGAGCTGCGGTGGGCGCAGGACAAGATCATCCAGGTGTATTACGAGCACGGGCTGTTCAACTATGCGCGGCTGGCGGACTGGTTCACGGATTACGCGCGGACGATCGGAGGCACGGCGGGGTGCGACTCGGCGCACGACACGGGCGCGGGCGCGCTGCCCTGCTACATCAACCTGCAGCAGGCGTTCGGGCATCCCCAGGTCAAGTTCCACACCAGCGACTGGGCAGGGTACATGCAGGACGACTGGAAGGTGACGAAGAACCTGACGGTGAACCTTGGGCTGCGGTACGATGCCGAGGTGCTGCCGGCGGCGCAGATTCCCAACGGGAGCGTGGCGCAGACGGGAAACCTGCCCAGCTCGGACAACAACTTTGCGCCGCGGGTAGGATTTGCGTGGAGTCTGTTCAACAGCGGGAAGACGATCGTGCACGGCGGGTTCGGTCTTTACTACGGACGGATTCAGAACGGCATGATCTACAGCGCGCTGGCCTCGACAGGCTCGCCGTCGGCGCAGTTTCAGATCAACACGTCGCCTTCGGCGGCCAACGCGCCGGTGTATCCGAACATTGTGTCGACGGCGACTCCGCCGACGGTGTCAAACGTGATTGCCTTCGCTCCCGGATTCAGGAGCCCGTTCGCGATCGAGGCGGATTTCAGCGTGCAGCAGCAACTGCCATGGAACACGGTGCTGGGGGTGGCGTATCTGGGATCGTTCGGGCGGCAGATGCCAACGTTTATCGATTCGAACATTGCGCCGGCGACGGCGACGAAGACGTACACCTTCACGGGAGGACCACTGGCGGGCGACCAGTGGACGGTGCCGCTGTACACGGCGCGCATCAATCCTGCCTACAATGCGCTTTCGCTGATCAGCAGCGCGATTTCGAGCAACTACAACGCGCTTTCGGTGACGGTGGACCACCGCTTGAGCCAGGGAGTGCAGATCCAGTTGAGCTACACGTATTCGCGGGCGCTGGACAACGGCATGAGCCAGACGGCCACCGCGAACACGAACTTCCAGACCGATCCGTTTACGCAAGCTCCGGATTACGGGCGATCGGTGAACGACATGCCGCAGCGGTTTGTGGGCAGCCTGATTCTGGCGCCGAAGTTTACGATTGCGAACCATACGGCATCGTACCTGGCCAACGGCTGGGAGCTGACTCCGGTGTGGACGCTGCAATCGGGAATTCCTTACAGCTACGGTCTCTCCGGCGGCACCTCGCTGCCGGGAGCGGCGGCGACGTTCAACGGTTCGGGCGGGATCGGCGCGGGCATCAGCGAGTATGTGGACTTCAGGGCTTATCCGCAGCTGGGATCGCTGGACAACTTCGGCAGCGGGATTTATCCGAGCCGGAACAGCCAGCGGCAGGCCAACATAGACGATGTGGACGCGCGGTTCTCGCGGACCTTCAGCTTTCTCGGGAGGTACTCGCTGCTGCTGGGCGCCGAGTCGTTCAACCTTTTGAACCATCAAAACTTCACAGCCTACAACACGACCGCGTACACGCTGAGCGGCACCACGGCTACGTACCAGGCGAGCTTTGGAACGCCGAGCGCGGCGGGCAACACGATCTATCGCGAACGGCAGGTTCAGTTCCTCGGGCGGTTCGAGTTCTGAGACCGGCAATGCCGGATCGCGATAGCGTAGTGAAAGGGAAGAACGTGCCGGAGGATGGGCACGTTTTTCCTTGCTTGTGCGCGCCTGTCCCATGGGGCGCATCGATCGGGGCGGGGATTCCGATCGCCGCCGAGGGTTGAGATTCGTTTGCGCCGCGCAATTGGAGCGAGGATGAGTCAGGAGGATGTTCTATGGCTCCGCGAGCCTGTGTCACCGCTGCCTGCGGAACGATGCTTTTCGGCGCGTCGGCATTGCTGACGGCGCAGGCGGTGGACCGAACCATTCTGCCGATACCGCCGGCGGCGTTTCAAGGGCGCATCAGCCGAACGATGAGCGGGTCAATGCTGGAGCAGGTGGAGCCGCGGCGCGCGCCGGCGGGAGCTCCGAATGTGGTGCTGATCCTGATCGACGATGCCGGGTACGGCCAGACGGGCACGTTTGGCGGCCTGATTCCCACGCCGAACATCGATGCACTGGCCAGGAACGGGCTGCGTTTTACGCGCTTCGGCGTGACGGCGCTTTGCTCGCCGACGCGCGCGGCGCTGCTGACGGGCCGCAACAACCATGCGGTGGGCATGGGCACGATCACGAACTGGTCGAACGGGTATCCGGGGTATACGGGCTCGATTCCGCGCTCGGCGGCGCTGCTGCCCGAGATTCTGCGGGAGAACGGCTATGCCACGGCATGCATCGGGAAGTGGCACCTGATTCCGGATGAGGAGATTACCGATTCCGGACCTCACGATCACTGGCCGACGCAGCAGGGCTGCGACGAGTATTACGGATTTCTTGGCGGCGAGACGAACCAGTGGTTTCCGCAACTGGTTGAAGGCGCGACGGAGACGCGGATGACGCCGCCGCCGGGGCGCAAGGCGGAGGAATACATTCTGAACGACGCGCTGGCCGATCACGCGCGCGCGTGGATTCTGGAGCAGAAGGCGGTGGCTCCGGACAAGCCTGTGTTTCTGTACTATGCGCCGGGCGCAACGCACGCGCCCCTGCAGGCGCCGAAGGCGTGGATCGAGCGTTTTCGAGGCAAGTTCGACATGGGCTGGGACGTGTATCGGGAGCAGACGCTGGAGCGGCAGAAGAGGCTGGGCGTGGCGCCCGAGGATACGGTGCTGACGCCGCGTCCGCCGGAGATTCCGGCGTGGGACTCGCTGACGCCGGACGAGAAGAAAGTAGCCGCGCGCCTGATGGAAGTGTTTGCAGGCATGATGGCGCAGACGGACTACGAGATCGGGCGCGTGCTGGATGCATTTCGCCAGGCGGGTCAACTGGACAACACCATGGTGATCCTGATTGCCGGGGACAATGGCGCCAGCCTGGAAGGCGGGCTGAAGGGGACCGACAATCTGCCTGCCGCGATCAACGGCATGGATGTTCCGGCGAGCGAGATTGCAAAGCATCTGGACGATCTTGGCGGTCCGAGCACGGAGCCACATTATCCGGTGGGCTGGGCGTGGGCGGGCAATACGCCGTTTCAATGGGGTAAGCGCATCGGCTCGCACCTGGGCGGGACGCGAGACCCGATGGTGATTTCGTGGCCGGGCCACATTGAGCATCCCGGCGGGACGCGCGCGCAATTCACGCACGTGATCGACATTCTGCCCACGGTGCTGGAGGCGGCCGGCATTCCCGAGCCGAAGATTGTGAACGGAACCGCGCAGCAGCCTGTGGACGGAGTGAGCCTGCTGTACACGCTGAATGCGCCGGACGCTGCGGAGCGCCACACGGTGCAGTACTCGGAGATGATGGGCAATCTCTCGATTTACTCCGATGGCTGGATGGCGGCGGAGCGCAGCGGTCTGCTGCCGTGGCAGTTCACGACCAAGTTTCAAGCGCCGCCGTGGGAGCTTTACGATCTGCGCAAGGACTACTCCGAGGCGCAGGATCTGGCGGCTTCAGATCCGGAGAGGTTGAAGCAGTTGCAGGGGCTTTTTGACAGAGAGGCGTGGAAGAACAAGGTTTATCCCATCGATGCACAGATCGTGGGACGGGCGCACGCGTCACCGGGACCGCCTGCGGGCAGCGATCACTACACGTACTATGCGGGCGCGCATTTGCCCAACGGAGTGTCGCCGGTGACGATCAACCGTTCGCACACCATCACGGCGCGGATTGTGCTGCCCGCGGGCGGGGCCGAGGGGGTTCTGGTGGCGGACGGAGGGCAGTTCGCCGGCTATGCGCTGTATCTCGATCACAGCCGGCCGATGTATGTTTACCACTGCTTCGAGGACCAGCCGGTTACGATTGCCGCGCGGACGCCGCTCAAGCCGGGGCCGGCGACGATCAAGATTCAGTTCGATTACGATGGCGGCGGCCGCGGCAAGGGAGCGACGGTGACCCTGAGCGTGAACGGAGTGAGGCAGGCTTCCGCTCACATTGCGCGCACGGTGCCGCTGGTCTACTCGTACGAAGAGACATTCGACGTAGGCGAGGACGACTATACGCCGGTGGGCCCGTATCGCGCGCCGTTCCGCTTTACCGGCGAACTGCTGTCGCTGGAGCTGAGGCCGATGCCGCCGCCGGGAAAGGCAGCGAGCTCGACGGAGCAGCGCAGCGCGCGCATGCGGGCCGAGGCAGCGATTCAATAACCGGCCAGATGCCGGAGCATTGTGCGTGACAACCCAGCTAACCGCACCTGAAATTCGACACGCGACGGCAAGACCGGCGGATGGAGTTTGCGTAGTGAACGATACCCTGCACCCTATCGATCTAATCCTGAAGAAGCGCGACGGCGGGGAACTGACGCAGCGCGAGATTGAATACCTGGTACGCGGCGTGGTGCAACGCGGCACCCCGCGCACGGCCGACGCGGGCGGCGAGGCCCGATCCGCGCCGGCGCCGGCAGAGCAGATCACGGATGCGCAGATCGGGGCTTTCCTGATGGCGGTATTTCAGCGCGGGTTGAGCCGCGAGGAGCTGGCGCATCTTACGTCGGCGATGCGGGTGTCGGGCGAAACGCTCGATGCCGCGTCGCTGAAGGCCTTCACGGTGGACAAGCACTCCACGGGCGGCGTGGGGGACAAGACGTCGCTGCTGATCGCGCCGACGCTTGCGGCCGCAGGCGTTGCAGGCGCGCCGCGGATCGTGGTGCCGATGATCGCGGGCCGCTCGCTGGGGCACACCGGAGGCACACTGGACAAGCTGGAGAGCATTCCGGGATTCAGCACGCAGCTGACTCTGGCGCGGATGAAAGAGGTGCTGCAGGAGTGCGGGGCGGCGATCATCGGACAGACGCCGCGGCTGGCGCCGGCGGACCGCATACTCTATGCCATGCGCGATCATACGGGCACGGTCGAATCCCCGTTTTTGATCACGGCCAGCATCATGAGCAAGAAGCTGGCGGAGGATCTACGCGCGCTGGTGCTGGATGTGAAGGTGGGCTCGGGAGCGTTTATGCCGACCTACGAGCAGGCGAAGTTTCTTGGGCAACTGATGGTTTCGACGGGCGAACTGGCAGGAACGCGCACGGTTGCGCTTTTGACGAGCATGGAGGAGCCGCTGGGGCGGTTCAGCGGGAACTGGGTAGAGATATGGGAGTGTGTCGATATCCTGCGGGGCCGACGCCACCCGATGTCGGCGGAGCTGATCGAGCTGACGAATGCGCTTTCCGGCTGGATGCTGTATCTGGCCGGCAAAGCGGCTACGCCGCAGGCAGGCGCGGCGGCTGCGGACGGGCTGCTGGCATCGGGCGCGGCGTACGACGCGTGGTTGAAGATGGTGCGCGCCCAGGG
>JAKCDN010000282.1 GCA_021841795.1 Acidobacteriota bacterium
CCACAACCAGCGCGATGATTCGCGAGTGCCAGTTGCAGGTGTCGGGGCCCTGGCCTCCGTATCACTTTGTACATCGGCTGACACGCGCGGCGGCGCATGCCACGGCGGCGCCGGCAGCGGCGCGCAGCCAGACGGCCGGGGCTACGGCGACGACGGTGGGTCCGATGCTTGACCCGGCGCCGGCGTTTGTTTAGGCGCAGTGGCCAAAGTTCTCCCTGAAAGGCTCCGGTGATGCCGGGGCCTTTTTGCTGCCCGGTGTATTCCGGGCCTGTGCGATGAGCCTGCGATCCTGGATGAGGCGATGACTCGCTGTCGGTCATCGAGGAAAGGGTTGCGGCTAAGCTAGAGGTATATGAGCGAAGCGGCGATGGTTAAACAGGACGAGGGTGTATTCGATTTACTGGTGGTGGGTGCGGGGCCGACGGGACTGGCCACGGCGATCGAGGCGCAGAAGGCAGGCTTCCGCGTGGTTCTGGTGGACAAGGGCTGCGTGTGCAACTCGATCTTCCATTATCCGGCGCACATGACATTTTTTACGACATCGGAGCTGCTGGAGATTGGGGGAGTTCCCTTCCCCAGCCCCAACGCGAAGCCGACCCGGAACGAGGCGCTGGAGTACTACCGGCAGGTGGCGGCATATTACAAGCTGGACGTGCGCCAATACCAGCGGGTGGAGCGCGTGGCGGGCAGCGACGGGGAGTTTACGGTGCATGTCGCCGACCGCTTCGGGCGGGCGGGACAGTTGCGGTCGCGCAAGCTGGCGTTGTCGATCGGCTATTACGATCTGCCCAACTTTCTGCGGGTTCCGGGCGAGACGCTGAGCAAGGTCCATCACTACTATCACGATCCGCATCCATATTACGGAATGGACGTGGCGGTGATCGGCGGCAAAAATTCGGCGGCGATTACGGCCCTGGAGCTGTGGCGGCACGGAGCGCGGGTGACGCTGATTCACCGCGGCAAGGGGATGCACACGCACGTGAAGTACTGGATCAAGCCGGATATCGAGAACCGGATCAAGAACGGAGAGATCCGCGGCTGCTTCGAGTCGCGGGTGACGGAGATCGGGCCGGACACGCTGGTTCTGGAAGGGCCGGGCGGCCGAGAGATCGTGCACAACGATTTTGTGTTTGCGATGACGGGGTATCATCCGGACTTCGGGTTTCTGGAGCGGCTGGGAGTGCGCTTTGCGGGGCCGGACCGGCAGCCGGAGTGCGACGCCGAGACGCTGGAGAGCAACGTGGCCGGCGTCTACCTGGCAGGGGTGATCGTGGCGGGATCGCGGACCAACGAGATTTTCATTGAGAACGGGCGCTTCCACGGACGGCAGATCGCGGCATCGCTCCAGGCGAAGCTGGGGAAGAGCGCGCAGGGTTGAGCCGCTCGTTGGGCTGAGGATCTTCAAAAAGGGGGTAGAGATTGCGCATACGCTGGTGGCCGCGATCCATTCGCTGGCAACTGCTGGCCAGCCTGCTGGCGCTGGAGCTGTTGTCGATCGGACTGTTTGCGGTGCTGCTGGTGCGGCAGCAGACGCAGGAGACGGCCAGCCGCGCGCACACGCGCCTGGCGTACGAGGCAACGTCGCTGGCGCTGCAGGCGAGCGAGGCGCTGCAACAGCAGAAGCCGGGATGGATTGGCCTGTCCGTGAAGATGATGGGCGACTCGCCCACGGTGGCGCTGGCGAAGGTGACCGATGCCAGCGGGAATGTGCTGTTCATCAGCAAGGGCGACGCGGACCAGGCGAAGCTGGAGCGTGTGGAGCTGAAACAGATCGAGCGGATGAAGCGAAGCGCGCCGGGTTGCTTTACGCTTTCGGGGGACCGCTGGGAGTGCACGGACGCCATCTACACGGGGAACGCGCTGCGGGGATTTGCGTGGGTGACGTACGACAAGTTCTGGATGCACGTGCAGATCGACTCGATTCTGCGCAGCACGGCGATCTTTGGCGTGATCTGGGTGATGGCGTCGGCGATTCTGGTGCTTGTGATCGGCCGGTCGATCGCGCAGCCGCTGTCGGTGCTGCACCGGGGCGCGGCGGCGCTGATGAATGCGCCGGAGGACGTAAGCCATTTTCCGCTGCCGGTGATGGTGCATAACGAGATCGGCGACCTGATCGAGACCTTCAACCGGATGGTGGCGTCGCTGGCGGAGCAGCGGGCGGGGTTGAACGACACGCTTTCGCTTCTGGATTCGATGCTGGCGAATGCGCCGATCGGCCTGGCGTTTGTGGACCGGAACTACCGGTTTGTGCGCGTGAACCAGATCTTTGCAGACCTGACGGGGGTAGCGATCACGCGGCATCTGGGGCGGACGCTGCAGGATCTATTGCCGGAGAACGTGGCGCCGGCGATGGAGGGCGCGGTGCAGCGGGTGTTTGCCAACGACGAGCCGGTGCGGAATCTGGAGCTGAACGGCGAAGGACGCAACCCGCGGCGGCCGCTGACATGGCTGATCAGCGCGTACCCGGTGCGCACGACACCGACGCAGGTGCGGTGGGCCGGGGTGATCACGCTGGACGCGAGCGACCGGAAGCGGAGCGAAGAGGCGCTGCGGCGCAGCGAGAAGCTGGCGGTGACGGGACGGCTGGCGGCATCGATTGCCCACGAGATCAACAATCCGCTGGAGGCAATCACGAACCTGCTGTTTCTGCTGCGCAACTTCAGCGAGTTGGGCGAGGGGGCGCAGCAATATGTGGCGATGGCGGAGTACGAGGTACGGCGGATCGCGGAGATTACGCAGCAGACGCTGCGTTTTTACCGGCAGCCGACGCAGCCGGCGCGGACGACGCTGTCAGAGCTTCTGGATTCGGTGCTGAGCCTGTACCAGGGAAGAATCAACTCCCTGGACCTGCGGGTGGAGCGGGATTATGAGCCGGACCTGACGCTGTTCTGTTTTGCGGGCGAGATCCGGCAGGTGTTTGCGAACCTGGTGGGCAATGCGATCGACGCGAGCACGGCGGGGGGACGGCTGCTGGTGCGGGCACGGCGCTCACGGAACTGGAAGCAGCCGGCGCAGGAAGGAATCCGGTTTGCGGTGGCCGATACGGGAGCCGGGATGCGGCCGGAGATCCGGGAGCACATCTTCGAGGCATTTTTCACGACCAAGGAAGTTACGGGGACCGGGCTGGGCCTTTGGGTGAGTCACGAGATCATTCTGAAGCACCACGGGCTGGTGCGGGTGCGCAGCCGGACGGCGGGGCAGACGCACGGAAGCGCGGCGGTGGGGATGGGAACCGTGTTCGAGGTGTTTATTCCCGACGATCCGAACTTTTTTGCCAAGCCGGGAAACGCGGCGGAGCCGCAGGCAGGGGCTACAGCGACGGCCTAGATGCGTGGATTGAAGCGCGATGCAACCGCCTACGGCTGGAGGCCAAGCCGCCGGCGGAGGGCAGCCACGCCGGGGCTGAAGCGCGATGCGGCGGGATGCGCCATGCAGTGACTGACGGCGCGGACCGGCCCCTGGAGATACGAGCGGGTGACGTGTAGGCGGTCCATGATGACGTAGCGGGCGCGCAGTCCGTTGACGGTGGGCGGCAGGAGTGCAGGAACGCGGGCGCGATCGACGTAGACGACGAGCGAGGCCTCGCGGGGATTGTCGAGGCTCTGACCGACGCCGACGCCAAAATAGGCGGGATTCTGCTGCATGAGGGTTGGCGCGACCTGCTGCTGGGCGGCGATGGCGGCATTCAAGACCGCGCCGGCCATGGGTACGGCCGCGTCGGGGATCTGCGGGGCCAGACCGGCGGCGTAGGCTTGCGGGGTGGTGGGAATCACCTGCGTGCGCACGCCATCGACGGTCTGGGGGACGGCAACGTTGAGGTTGCGGTCAATGTAGAAAATGACGGCTGCCTCCCCGGCGCGATCGCTGCTCTTGCCCTGCGCCACGCCAAGAACGCCGATGGTGGGATTGATGAACATGCGCGCCTGGGCGACGGCCTGGCGCGCGGACTCCTTTTGCGCAAGGGGTAGAACGGCAGCCTGGGCGGCGGAGACGGCGGAGGCGCCGTAGTCGAGACAGCTTACGGGATGATCGGCGGCGCCGACGAAGGTGAAGTTGATGCCTTCCTGCCGGCCGAGCTGGGCCAGCACCTCGGGCGCGGGCGTGGCGATGCCCTCGCTGAGGCCGGAGTTGGCGATGCTGCCGGCGAAGAAGAGGCCCACGGGCTCGGCATTGGCGGCGTCGACGACGAGCGCGCCGGAGTCGCCGGCATCGCTGAACTGGTTGCCCTCGATTCCGAGCTGGCCGGAGAAGGTTTTTGTGAGGTAGCTCTCGGTCTCAGCGCAGTTGCGGAAGTAGTCGACTTTAACGGTGAGGTTGACGGCGGCGATGGCGGCGCAGGTGAGCCCGGTGGTGCGGCCGCTTTTAGCGACAGTCATGTTGAGCTCGCCCATCTCACCCTT
>JAKCDN010000283.1 GCA_021841795.1 Acidobacteriota bacterium
TTGCAGTTTTCCACATTTTCTTTGCGTGTTTTTGCTCCGTCGTTTTCGCTCAGATTTCGCCATTCATCGCCTCGCCTCGGGCACGGCCGCGCTAACCTCCTGACTTTGCTCACCCCGCGAACTCCGCTCGCCGCGCTGCCCCGCTGTAAACTTGCCTCCAAAGCCCGCGTCTACCCTGTTGATGGCGACCGGAGCGACATTGGAACCAATCGTGATGGCCACGGCTGAAGAACTCGCCGCCCAGCAGTTCTCCGATGCTGTCGCAGGCTACCGCCCGCAGATTTTCCGCTTTCTGCTCGCCTCCACCCGCGATGAAGACCTCGCTGAGACACTCACGCAGGAGTGTTTCCTCAAGGCCCATCGCAGTTGGGCGCAGTTCCGCGGCGACTCCAGCGTCATGACTTGGCTCATGCGCATCGCCATCAACCTGCAGAAGGACCACTGGCGCAACCGCCGTCTGCAGTTCTGGCGTCAGGCCACTCAACACTCCGTCGATCTCGACGAGGCGCACGACTGGCTGCCCAGCGCCGATCGCACGCCGGAAGAGCGGCTGCTCGCCGCCGAGCGCGTCAGCCAGGTCTGGCAGGCCGTTAAGGGCCTCAGCGAGCGCCAGCGCACCGTCTTTCTCCTCCGCTACGTGGAAGAGATGGATATGAAAGAAATCGTTCGCGCCACCGGCCTCAATGAAGGCACCGTCAAGGCGCATCTGTCGCGGGCGCTCGCGCGAGTGCGCGCCCGTCTGGGAGGAACACTATGAGCTGGTTCAACCGGTTCGCACAACACGACACGCATCACGAGCCCGAGCTCGACGCCGACCTGGCCCGCACCCTCGCTGACTTCAAGGCCAGCGTCCACGCCTGGAGCGACCACGCCGCCTCGCGTCCACGCGCCGTGCATCCGGCCATCGTCCATCGCACTTGGCGTCTGGCTGCCGGATGGGCCATGGCCTCCGTGCTCGTCGCAGGAACTGGCTCAGCCCTCGTCTACGAGCATCACGAGCGCGTCGAGCAGGCCCGCATCGCCGCCGCCGCCCGCGCCGCAGAGCAGCAGCGCCAGCTCGCCGCCCAGCGCGCCCAAAGCGAACAGGACCTGATGTACAAGGTCGATACCGACGTCTCCCGCGAAGTCCCAGACGCCATGGAGCCGCTCGCCGCCTTGATGTCCGAAGACACCACGCAATCCGGCAACTGAGGTTGCCACTGAAAATCAGGGAGGAGAACACAATGAAGGCAATCAAAACCATCTACACCGCGCTCGCCGCCGCGGCTCTGCTCACGGCCGGTCTCGCCGTCGCGCAGGGCCCCTGCGGAGGGCCCGGTTCCGGCATGGGCCCCGGCGGCGGCATGGGCTTCGGCCCCCACCAGCCGCCCATGGAGCAGGCCCTCGGCATGGGCGGCATGCACGGCCGCTTCTGGAACAACCCCAACATCATCGACCAGCTCAAGCTCACCGATGACCAGCGCAAGGCCATGGACGCCATCCTGCTCAACCATCGCGAAAAGCTCGTCGATTTGCGCGGTAACCTCGAAAAGGCAGAGCTCGAACTGCAGCCGCTCATGGGTCAGGACCAGCCCAACGAGTCCGCCATCCTCGGCCAGGTCGATAAAATCGCCGCCGCTCGCACAGAGCTGGAGCGCGCCAACGCCCGCTTCCTGCTCGACCTTCGCAGCAAGCTCACGCCCGAGCAATGGAAGACCGTGCGCGACAACTGGCAGCAGCATCGCGGTTGGGGCGGTCAGGGCCGTGGAATGGGTGCAGGAATGGGCCGCGGCATGGGCTTCCGTGGCGGTCCGCCCGCAAACCCGCCGCAGAGCCCGGCTCCACCCGCAACCCCCGCCCCGCCGGCGAACTAATCCATCGTCGGCGCGGCCCAACGTTCTTGCAGAGAGCAACTGCGGTTGCGCGAGCAACCCTGGCGGCAAGAGGTGCAAACCTCCTGCCGCCGATTTTTTGCTCTTACTTCGCCAGCGCCTCGCTGCCCGTCACCATGAACGCCGCCTCCTGCTTGGCCTGCGTCTCGTCCGGCTGCGCGCCGCCCACCGTCAGCGTGTATTTGCCCGCCAGAATCGACCGGTTGCCGGCGTCATCCACGCTTGAGAGCGACCGCGGATCCATCTTCAGCGTCACTTCGCGGCTTGCCCCCGGTGCAATCGTTACGCGCTCAAAGCCCACCAGAGAGTGAATCGGCCCATCCGCCTGCGGCGTCTTCAGGTAGGCTTCCACCACCTCGTCGCCGCCCACCTTGCCCGTGTTCGTCACCGTCACCGTCGCCGTCAGCGGCTCGCCCGCCTTCAGCGTCGAAGTAGAAAGCTTCACCGGCCCATACTTGAACGTGGTGTAGCTCAGCCCGTACCCAAAGCCCCACAGCGGCTTGCCCGTATAATAGCGATAGGTCCGGTTCTTCATCGAGTAATCGACAAACGGCGCCAGCCCATCCAGCGATTTGTAAAACGTCACCGGCAACCGTCCCGACGGATTGTTCAGCCCGGCCAGCGTGCGCGCAATCGCATCTCCGCCTTCCACGCCCGGATACCACGCCTCCATCACCGCCGCGGCATGTTCGTTGGCCCAGTTCAGCGCCACCGCGCTGCCGCTCTGCAGCACCACCACCAGCGGCTTGCCCGTCGCCGCCACCGCCTCCAGCAGCTTTTCCTGCGGAGCGGGCAGGTCCAGGCTCGTGCGGTCGCCGCCGTTGAAGCCCGGAATCTTGATCCGCATCTCTTCCCCCTCAAGCTGCGGAGACAGGCCCACGAACGCGACCACCACATCCGCTTCCTTCGCGCGCGCCACAGCCTCATCCAGTTGCACCTGCGCAGGCGCTTCCCACTTCAGCGTCACGCCGCCGCCCGCGCGGTCGCCCGCATGCGAATACTCCAGCACAAGCTCGTGCGGCTTCGTGTCGGCGAAATCCACCGGAATCGACGGATTCTTCGGGAAGTCCATCACCGGCGGAGCCGTTGGCGAAGCGCCAGGCGCGGCCTTGAAGTTCCCCATCGCCGAAAGATCGTGATGAAAGTCGCCCGCCTTGGTCACATCATGCCCTTCGCGCAGGCTTCCCTCTGAAATCACCTTGCCATCCATCAGTAGCCGGTAGCTCTCCTGCGGCGAGTAAGGGAAGCTGTCGGCTGGCTCCAGCGTGAAGACATAGTGCCCCGCCGCCGGCGGCGTCAGCGTGCCTGTCCACCGCACGGAGTAATTCACCGTCTCCACCTCCGGCGCAGGCTTTGCATTCTCCCAGTCCGCCTGCACCAGCGGCTCGGTCGTCACCGCCACCGGCCGCCCCGTCCAGTCCGGCGTCGCAAAAAACTCCGTCTTCAATCCCTTGCCCAGCCCAAAGGCCGTGCGCGGCACCGGCACGCCCACGCCTTCGGCCAGCGTCGAACCCTGCGCATACACAATCGGCATGCTCTTGAACTGCTGCAGCATCCCATCCAGCGGCGTCACGGGGCCCAGCGCCGTGCCCACATAGTTGCCCAGAATCGACGGCAGCAGATCCGCCGTCGGTCCCACCACGGCAATGTGCCGCACGCTGCCCTTCAGCGGCAGCACGCCATTGTTCTTCAGCAGCACAATCGCTTCCTCGGCAGCCTTCAATGCCACCGCGCGATGCGCCGGCGAGGCCGCATCCGAAAACGGAATCTTGTCCAGCGGATTCAAACCCTGCGGATCAAACAGCCCCAACTGGAACCGCCCCGTGTAAAGCCGCTCCGCCGCCTGCGTCACCAGGTCCTCTGACACCAGTCCCTGCTTCACCGCGTTCGCCAGCGTATTAAAGCCCGGCGTCCAGATGCTGCACGACAGATCCGTCCCCGCCTGCAGCGAAAGCGCCGCCGCATGCTCAATGTCTGCCGCCTTCTTGTGCCCCTGGTACACGTCCACAATTGCGCCGCAGTCCGACACCACAAACCCTTTGAACCCCCACGCATCGCGCAAGTGATCCTTCAAGAGCATCGTGTTTGTGCACGCCGGCCAGCCGTCAATCGAGTTGTACGCGCACATTACCGACTGCACATGCCCCTGCATCACCGTCTCGCGGAATGCCGGCAGATACGTCTCTTCCAGATCGCGCGGACTTGGGTCCACGTTGAAGCCATGCCGCAGCGGCTCCGGCCCGTTGTGCACCGCAAAGTGCTTGCTCGTCGCCACCGCGCGCAGATGGTTCAGGTTGCTTCCCTGCACGCCGCCAATAAACGCCGTGCCCATCCGGCCCGTCAGGAACGGATCTTCGCCATACGTCTCCTGCCCGCGCCCCCAGCGTGGATCACGAAAGATATTGATGTTCGGCGACCAGAACGTCAGCCCGAAGAAGATGCGATGATTCCCCTCGCGCTGCGCCTGGTTGTACTTCGCCCGCGCCTCGTCGGAGATCACGTCGCCCATCGCATGCACCATCGCCGGG
>JAKCDN010000284.1 GCA_021841795.1 Acidobacteriota bacterium
CAAAGCAAAGCGTCGCCAGCGCCATGAATACATTTTGCAGTTTCCGCATAGTTCTCCTGCTTCCCTGAAAATTAACCGCCAGTGGGTGGTTGAGGCTCACCGTGCTGGCCCCCTCACGCTCGCGGCCCATTCCGTTCACCCGGAGCGGAAGCGCTCTCCGGCGGAAACTCTTCTGTGATCAGTTGCCGGCGCCGCGCTTCAAGCGCATACAATCTCAGCCCGCCGCCTGCTGCAAACTGACCCCGTTTTAGTGCTCGTGCGATACCGCCATGCCCAGATAGATCATCGACAGCAGCATGAAAACGTAAGCCTGAATCACCGCAACCAGCGTGTGCAGACCGAGAAACGCCACCGGCGCCACCACGGGAATCATTGAAAAACAGATCAGCGTCAGCAGGTCGCTGGCCAGCATGTTGGCATAAAGACGGATGGTGAGCGACATCATGCGCGCCAGGTGCGAGATGATCTCCACCGGAAACAGCAGCGGGGAGATCCACCAGATGGGACCGGCAAACTGCTTCAAATAGCCCACAGGACCGTGCACGCGAACGCCGTGGAAGTTGTAGTAGAGAAACGTAAGCACGGCGATGCCCAGCGGAACCGCCGGTTCGCTGGTAGGAGTCTCCATGCCATGAAATCCCGCAAACAGGCCGACCAGGTTGTTGAGCAGCACAAAGAGCAGGATGCAGGTGACAAACGCCTGAAAACGCTCATATCCGTGCCCGATCACCGACTCCGCCTGGCTACCCGTAAACTCGTGGATCATCTCGGCGATCTGCTGTGCAGGGTTGGGTTTCTCCACCGACAGAGTGAGGCGCACGAGAAGAAAAAATGCGATCAGTCCGCAGGTAATCGCCAGTTCCAGCGCAAAGGTATTGTCGATGGGCGCGGCAGGGTTTGCCGGATGGACGCCGAGCATTCCCATCAGCGCGGCCACGGGGGCGGCGAACAGATGATTCAATAAGCGCGTAAGAACAAGACTTTCCGGCATCAGGCGGTCTTTCCGTTTCCGGCGGATTTAGGACCACGCCGGACAAGCCGGCTTTCAGTCTCTCAACAGACGAAGCGCCTCCCACACGATTGTCAGAACGGCCAGAGCCAGTCCGCAGAGAAGCGCGACGACAGAACCTCGGAAACACTTCAGGCTAACATAAATCACCCCTGCAAAAACCATCAGGCGGACTATAAAGAACACCACGGCAAAGGCCGAACCGCGCGGCATCTGTTTTTTCTCGAGTTTGGCCGCTATCAGGCGCGCCAGCCGACGCCACTCAAAGATGCTGGCGGCAGAGATTGAGGTTCCCGCGGCCATCATGGCCGCATCCCGCCAGTTGGTCGCCTTCCAGATAATCAGGGACGCAATGATCCCAAAAATCAATGTGTTGCGGATTGCGCGGTGAAGCAGCCCTTCAAGATCCGCATCCGTCATCTCGGGGAGAAATTGCAGTTCGTCGCTCATGCGTCTGCGCCGGAATCTCCTTTATCGTCGGAGTTGTTCGTGTCTGTCCCGTTTGCGTCGAGTTTGTCCATCGCAGGATCGTTGGCGTACATCATCGCCATGCGGATAGCCCCCACCAGCCCGGCAATGATCCCAAAGACTGCGCCCGCAGTGGCAATCCATGTCTTATCCAGCCAGCGATCGAGGCCGTAGCCGGCAAGCCAGCCAATAAAACCTGCCGAGGGCAGCATCATCGCGATCTGCACCATCTTTTCAGCCTGTATCCAGGCTGTAAGCATGCTCGCGCCCATGCCGCCCTCAGGCCGCTGCGCCGAGGCGGTCCGGCCGCGCCTCTGTCGCTCCGGGATGGGACGCTGGTAGGGCACCATCGTGGTTATACACGAAGACCGCTCGTCCATGCCAAACCAACGGCAGCTACTTCGATGCGGATGGCAAGCGTGCTACAGCCACAGCAACGGCCCCTTGCGCCAGGTGTGCATCGACCTGCTCAATCAAAACAATCCGCGCCTTGCCGTCGCGCGACTGATTCCCCGCTGCGCTGTCACAACATTCATGCGCTTGTCCTGCAGCGGCGCCAAGCTGCACGGACTGGGTTGCAACGAACGCTATACTGGTGGTTACAGTAAATCGTGCATCTGGTTGCGAGGAAAAGACGTGTTCGAGTCGGAATTTGAGAAGAATCTATTCGAGCTGCGCCAGGAAAAGCTGAAAGAAATCGAGAAGCTGGGCCAGGCGGCGTATCCCAACCGCTTCCCTGCCCGGCAGGACGAGACCGCAGCGCCGCTGCCCAAAGTGCGCGCCGAGTGGGACAAGGCCACCAGCGAAGAGCTTGAGGCGCAGAAGCCACAGGTAGCCGTCGCCGGGCGCATCATGGCCATCCGCGCCCAGGGCAAGGCCGGATTCGCCACCCTGCAGCAGGAGGGCGCAAGGCTGCAGATCTACGTTCGTCTCGACGCCGTGGGCGAGCAAGGCTTCTCACTCTACAAGCTCCTCGATCTGGGTGACCACATCGGCGTCACGGGCTATCTCTTCCGCACCCGCACCGGCGAGCTCACCGTCCACGTCGAAACGCTGACCTTCCTCGCCAAAGCCATGCTCGCCATGCCGGAGAAGTATCACGGCCTGGCCGACGTCGAACTGCGCTACCGCCAGCGCTACGTTGACCTCTTTGCCAACCTCGACAGCCGTCAGGTTTTCGTCCAGCGCGCCAAAATCCTGCGCGCCCTGCGCCGCTTCTTCGACGACCGCGGCTTTCTTGAAGTGGAAACGCCCATGATGCAGCCCATCGCCGGCGGCGCGGCGGCACGGCCCTTCGTTACCCATCACAACGCGCTCGACATGAACCTCTTCCTGCGCATCGCGCCTGAGCTCTATCTGAAGCGCCTTGTCGTCGGCGGTCTCGATCGCGTCTACGAGATCAACCGCAACTTCCGCAACGAGGGCGTCAGCACGCAGCATAACCCCGAGTTCACGATGCTGGAGTTCTACCAGGCCTACGCCAACTTCCACGACCTGATGGATCTGACCGAGGAATTGATCCGGTCCGTCGCATTGGATGTGAACGGCACAACCGTCACGGAGTTCAACGGGCATACCATCGACCTCGGCAAGTGGCAGCGGCTGACGATGCGCGAGGCAATCATCCAGTTCTGGCCCAGAGAGGCCGGCCATAAGCCTACCGTCGCGGCATTGTCCGCCACGGACTCCCTGCAAAAACTCCTGCAGGTTGCAGTCGACCGGCTGGAGCAGGCCGCCGCCGATGCCGGAACCAAAGCCCTTGCCGAAGCCAACCCCGGCGAAAGCGCCGAGGGCCTCGCAAGACTGGGCACATTGAGCCGCGCAGTGAAAGCGGTCTTTGACGATTCGGTCGCGGACGCGCCCGTAGGCAAGTCCGTCTATCACCTCTTCGAAGCCGTGGTCGAGCCCTTCCTCATCCAACCCACGATCATCTACGACTACCCGACGGTCGTCTCCCCGCTCTCGAAGCAACGGCCGGACGATCCGGATCACGTCGAGCGTTTCGAGATCTTTGCCGGAGGCTTCGAACTCGGCAATGCCTTCAGTGAGCTGAACGATCCTGTAGAGCAGCACAAGAGGTTCTCCCAGCAGCTCACCGAGCGCCAGCGCGGCGACGACGAGGCCCACGCCATGGACGAGGACTACGTCCGCGCCCTCGCCTACGGCCTGCCGCCCACTGGCGGTGAAGGCATCGGCATCGACCGCCTGGTGATGCTGCTGACCGGTTCGTAGTCGATTCGCGATGTCATCCTCTTTCCGCTGATGCGGAAAGAGCAGGGATCAGGGACCAGGGACTAGTCCCTTTTTGCAGGAGTTCGTGCCACCTTGAATATTCTGTTTGTCGGCGACATCTTCGGAAGCGCAGGGCGGCGCATCGTGCGCGAGCACATCGGCCACGTGCGCCACGCACACAACGTCGAGCTCACCGTTGTGAACGCTGAAAACGCGGCCGGGGGCTTCGGCCTGACGCCGCAGATCGCCGAGGAGATCTTCGATCTGGGCGCGGACGTGCTCACCATGGGCAACCACGTCTGGGACAAAAAAGAGCTGATCGACTACATGAACTCGGTCCCGCCCGATAGCCAGGACCGGCCGCGGCGCGTGATCCGGCCGGCAAACTTTGTGCCCGGGACACCGGGCCACGGGATCTACATGGGCAGGACAGCGAGCGGCGTCGAGTACGCGGTCCTGCAACTGCAGGGCCGCGTCTTCATGGCGCCGAATGACGATCCTTTCCGCTCCGCCAACGCGCTGCTGGACACAATCAAGGCCAAAGTAATCGTTGTGGACTTCCACGCCGAAGCCACCAGCGAGAAGGTCGCCATGGGCTGGCATCTCGACGGCCGCGTCACCGCCGTGCTGGGCACGCACACGCACATCCCCACGGCCGACGAGCGCATCCTCCACAA
>JAKCDN010000285.1 GCA_021841795.1 Acidobacteriota bacterium
AGGCCGTGCCTTGCAGCCACCGCCGCCGCTCCTAACCTCTTTGTTGTCTAGATTCTGGCCACAAGCCATAGAAACCAAATATTTTAGTCAATTTCACATCGCGCAAACATCTGAAAATAAACAACTTATTTTCAGGATCTATCAAAACATTTTTAGGGGCTCAACCCGCAGAAATGCACCACCCTCAGTGCAGAAATGCAGCCTTTTGCACCAAACCCTGTGCAAACAGCGTCAGAACCACTGCGCTGGCCGGGCAGAACTCCGTCGCTTTCTCCCGCTGCCGCGCGATCGCAACCTGCGTCGCAGTATCCTGAAGCCGCAGCACCCCAGCCGACGCTACCCGAGGAGCGGCTGCCGGGCACGCAATCGAAAGCGGCTACAGGAAGCAGGATTTGCGCCAGGGCGATACAACCTAGCCCGTTCCATGCCGCTTGGGCACAAACCTGCGGAAGATGCCGCCCGCCACCACATGCAGCGCAAAGTAGCAGGTCTTCAGCGTAAAGCGCACATCGTGCAGGTTGATGTCGTAGAAAGCAACCGGCGGCTTGTAGGTCCGCGTCACGTCGCCGATTTTCAGCTCGCCCTTTTCCCACGCCTGCCGCATCGCGACAATATCGCGGCTCACCACCACGTGCCGGAAGTTCCGCACCCGCGGCTTCACCAGCTCCACATCCTGCCCGGCAAGATCCAGGTAGTGCAGCCAGTAGAGATCCACGCCGTCGTAGATCGCGGCATCGCCCGTCACGCTCATCCGCGGATTGGCCTCGATCATCTTCAGGCTGCCGTTCCGGCTGTCGCGCTTCAGCTCAATCTCGCACAAGCCCCGGCAGCCGGCCTTGCGCAGAAACTCGTCGCACACCCGCTCGGCCTCGTCATCCACGCACGGCTCGCACACCGCCCCGCTGCCAAAGTCCTTGGGCTGACAGCGCAGTTCTCGCAGCATCGCGTAGCCAATCCGGCGTCCGCTCCGGTCGTAGCAGCTCAAATACACCAGCTTGGCTGTATCCGGCCCCGCAATCACCTCTTGAATGGTCAGCACCGGGCTCACCGCTGTCACCATCCGGAACATCGAAAGAAGCTGTTCCGGATCCTGCGCCACCGCAACCTTCTCCAGATAGAGCGCGTGCCCCGGCGGAAATACCTCCCACTCCCGCGCGCTCATCGGCTTCAACAGGCAGGGAAATACCGCCTCCTCCGCGAACCGAAGCACGTCCGCCTCCGAACATACCTTGCCCGTCCGCGGTATCGGCATCCCGTGTTCGCTCGCCAGCGAATACAGGCTTTCCTTTTCGCTTAGTTGTCCCTGCAGTCCCGCGGCGGCTCCTATGCTGAAGCCCTCCGCCAGCGCATCCGCATGCGCCGCAATCGCCGATAGAAATCGGTCCGAGGCCGGCATCAGCGCCGGCTTGCGTGCAAACCGCTTCGACAGCTCCAGCATCGACCGCAGCCATCCCGCGGAATCTTCATCGGGGTTTGGGCAAAGATATGCCTCGCCGTAGCGGCGCAAAAATCCCGGCTGCGTCCCATCGCAATCCACGCAGGATACCGGTACTCCCCTGCGCGCAAGATTGCGCATGCCCACAACGCCGGTGCGGTGCGCTCCGGCAATGATGGCGGATGGCCATGATCCCTCATACCGCTCTGGATTCACTGACATGAAGAGGTCGATCCAACCAAAGGTCTGGCTAGTTTATCATCGGCTATGGAGGCATGTCGAAAGTCTGAAACCGCGCCATCAATGCCGAAAATTCAACGCCGCCAACCTTCCTCGCCACGGCGTTTCGTCCCATATGTCTTTTACTTCCTCGCTCTTCCCACTCGCCCTCAATCCTCGCTTCTCGGCCATACCTCGACCCCGGATCTCTGCTATCGTCACTGCCTCAGGAGTGCCGCAATGAACTGGAGAGTCAAAGGCGCGACCCAGAAGGCCCTCAGCATTCTGCCCGGCGGCATCAGACTCAACCTCATGATGCAGATGGTCCTCGGCGATCTGCGCAATCTCGATCGCCAGATCGCTTTGAAGGTGCGCGACTGGGCGCTCAGCATGAAATACCTCCGCGAGGCCGGCATTCCTCTCGAAAACAGCCGCATGTTCGAGATTGGGTCCGGCTGGTACCCCGTACTGCCTGTCTGCTTCGTTCTCGCCGGCGCGCGCTCCGTCGCAACCTATGACATCACCCGGCACCTCAGCGAAAAAGGCATGCTGCGCTGCCTCGACTCCCTCGCCCCCCAAATCCCCCTCATCGCCGAAACCGCCCAGAAAACACCGGCCTTCATCACGGAAAAATTGAACGCCCTCCGCCAGAAAAACACTCTCGCGGAGATGCTTGAACAAAGCCGCATCGATTACCACGCCCCTGCCGACGCCCGCCGCAGCGGATTATCCGCCGATTCCCTCGACATCGTTTACTCCAACAGCGTCTTCGAACATATCCCCCGCGAAATCATCCGCGAGATCCTCGCCGAAAGCTTCCGCATTCTCCGACCTGGCGGATTCATCATGCATAACGTCGCCTGCAACGATCATTACGCTCACTTCGACAAATCGATCTCCTACGTCAACTTTCTGCGCTTCAGCGAAAATCAATGGCGCGTCTGGAACAACCGCCTCCAGTTCCAGAATCGAATGCGCGCTCCCGAGTTTCTTGCCCTCGCCCGCGACGCCGGCTTCGAAATCGCCGCCCAGCATACGCACGTCGCCGCAGGCTCGCGCGAAGCCCTCAGGAGTTTCACTATCGCTCCCGAATTTCGCTCGTTTTCTGAATCCGACCTTGCAACCACTACCATCGACTTTATCGGCCGCAAGCCCGCAAAGGAATGGCCCGGCGAATGAAGTTTCCCCGTCACGCAGAAATCTGGTTCGGCGCGTACGCACGCGACCGGCTGGCAAAAATCATCCGTCCGTGCAGGCCGCGGCGCGCCTGGGTCGCCGTCACCGACCACTATGAGCCGCTGGGAAAAAGCGGCTCGCTCGACCGTGCAATGGCCACGGTCTCCGCCTGGCGCGATCAGTGGCCCCGGATCGCCGACAACGCGCCCAGGGATGCTGCCGGTCAACGTCCCCAATATTCGTTCTTCTACCCGCAGGAAGAGTATCGTGCCGAATTGCTCGATGAAATCGCCCGCATCGTCCGGCTCGGCATCGCCGATGTGGAAGTGCATCTCCATCACAGCAACGAACAGCCGGATTCATTCGTCGCGAAGGTAAGCGAGTTCTGCCGTCGCCTAACTGACGATCACGGCCTCCTGCGCCGGCAGGATGGCCGCACGGTCTTCGGCTTTATTCACGGCAACTGGGCTCTGGACAACTCCCACCCCGGTGGCTGGAACTGCGGATTGAAGGGTGAGATCCGGCTATTGCGCGATCTCGGCTGTTACGCCGACTTCACCATGCCTTCGGCGCCCTCCGCCACACAGGGCCGTCTGGTCAACCAGATCTACTGGTGCACCGGCAATGCAGATGGCAGCCCGCGATCGTTTGACCGCGGCATTCAGGCCACCGTGGGAGGCGGCCGTCGTGGCGATCTGCTGATGATCACCGGCCCCCTCGGCCTCCGCTTCGGCGAACGTCTGCTGCCGCGCCTCGAAAACGGCGAGCTCGCAGGCTACGACCTGCCCACCCCAGCGCGTGTTCGGCGTTGGTTCGATCTCGCCCCAACCATCGGCGAAGACCTCTTCCTGAAGCTCTACTCCCACGGCGCCGACGACCGGAATATGCAGCCTCTGCTCCACCACGGCCTCGCCGATTTGTATCGGCTGCTGGCCGAGGAGGCGGAGCGAAGAAGCATCGAGATTCATTGGGCCACAGCATGGCAGTTGTACCAGGCAGTCCAGGCCGCGGTCGGGGATCGTGCGCAAGCGGCAGGCTGAGGACAGGGAAATAATCGCGCGTTCGCTGAAACCAACTGAGTCTGCCAGAAACGCGGGCTCGTGCACTTCGATAACCCGATCCGCGCAGCGGACTGGCCAGATTCCATGTCAGGCAGGAGAACAGAGATGAAGGTTCTACACGTAGTCGGTGCAAGACCAAACTTCATGAAAGCCGCGCCCGTGGTTCGTGCGCTGGAGGAATCCGGACACGAGCAGGTGCTGGTGCATACCGGCCAGCATTACGACGCATTGATGTCCGATGTGTTTTTTACTTCGCTCGAGATCAAAGCGCCCGACGAAAGCCTGAATGTCGGCTCCGGCTCTCATGCGCAGCAGACGGCCACCATCATGATGCGCCTGGAGCCGGTGGTGCTCCAGCGCCAACCGGATATCGTCCTCGTCTACGGCGACGTGAACTCCACGGTAGCCGCTGCCCTCGTCTGCGCCAAGCTGGGAATTCGGCTGGGGCACGTGGAGGCCGGCC
>JAKCDN010000286.1 GCA_021841795.1 Acidobacteriota bacterium
GCATGCCATGTTTCAGTCTCTCGTGCGTGAGGGCATCGCCTCCGGCGAGCTCATTGAAGTTGAGTGGATGCAGATGATCCTTACCGCGCTCGGAGCCAACGTCTTTTACTTTCTCAGTGCCCCGGTCTGGCGTCTCATTGAATCATTCGATCCCTTCGATGCCGAGGTGCTCAAAGCCCGGCGCGTCGCTCTGGTCGGCTTCCTCGGCCAGGCCATCTTCCAGGACCGCCGCCAGGGTGCCGAACTGGCCGCCAGGGTGATTCAAGATACCCCCATGCCTGACCTGAGCCAATTCAAAAATCCGAGGTTTGCCAAGTGAACGCGCGCAATCGAGTCTTTCTCATCCTGGGGCTGCTGACCGTCGGATCGCTCATCTGGTATCTGGTCACGGCGCCTCGCTCCAGTGACCTGCAGCTCATCGGCACCGTCGACGCCAATGAAGTCATCGTCAGCTCGCGTATTCCCGGCCGCATCCAGACCCTCACCGTTCAGGAAGGCCAGACCGTTGCCCAGGGCCAGCTCATCGCCACCATCGAGAGCGAGGATCTCGATGCCGCCCTCACCGCCGCTGAGGCCACCGCCGCCAGCCAGCGCTGGAAGCTCGACAGCTCCCGGTTCACTGAGAAGCAGAATAGCGGCGAGACCTCCAGCGGCGTTGTCGGCGCTGAAGCCCAGGTGCAGGCCGCCCAGGCCGCGCTCGCGCAGGCGCAGGCAAACTACCAGCATCAGCAGGCCGACACCAGCCGCGCCGTCGCTCTTGCGCAGCAGGGAATCGTCAGCACGCAGATTCGCGATGAACAGGTCACCTCCCTGGCTGCGGCCAGGGCCGCCGTCGATTCGGCGCGCCAGAACCTGCTCGCGGCCCAGGCCAATCTGCGTCAGGCCGGCGCCCACGAGCTCCTCACGCAGGCTTCGGCTCGCACCGTCGATCAGACCCGCGCCGACGCCGCCAATGCCCGCGCTCTCGCCGACGAAGCCCGCGTCGAGGCCGGCTACGCGCAGATCATCTCGCCCATCAACGGCAAAGTCGACATCTGGGCCGCGCGCCAGGGCGAGGTGGTCGCCGTCGGCGCGCCCATCGTTACCATCATGGATCTCACCCAGACCTGGGTCTACGCGCCCCTGCCCGAGACCCAGGCCGACGCCGTGCAGCTCGGCGACAGCCTCCGCGTCGTCATGCCCAGCGGCGCCACCATCTGGGGCAAAGTCATCGCAAAACTGGCTGAAGGCGACTTCGCCACCCAGCGCGATGTCAACAGCATGAAGCGCGACATCAAGACCATTCAGTTGAAGCTGCTCATCCCCAATCCCGGCGAAAAATACGTGCCCGGCATGACCGCCGAGGTCTACATCCCTAAGGCAAAGCTGGTGAAGCAGTGAGCGCCGTGTCCCATCCCGTGATGGATCACGGCCATGCGCCGGCGCGGCCTGCCGCCATCGCCGTCGAGCACATCTGGAAGCGTTACGGCGACTTCGAAGCCGTCAAAGATGTCAACTTTTCCGTCGCCGAGGGTGAAATCTTCGGCCTGCTCGGCCCCAACGGCGCCGGCAAAAGCACCCTCATTCGCATGATGACCACTCTCATCCCCGTCACCGCCGGCAAGGCCGTCGTCGGCGGGCACGACGTCAGCAGAGATCCCGACGACGTGCGCTGCGCCATCGGCGTCATTCCCCAGGCCATGACCAGCGACCCCGATCTCACCGTCGAGGAGAATCTCTCCATCTACGCCAAGCTCTACGGCGTGCCTCGCGGCGCTCGCGAAAAGAACATCTCTGATGTCCTCGACGCCGTGGACCTTGCCAAATGGCGCGGCGCGCAAACCAAAACCCTCTCCGGCGGCATGCGCCGCAGGCTCGAAATCGCCCGCGGCCTCGTCCATAATCCCCGCATCTTCTTCCTCGACGAGCCCACCACCGGTCTTGACCCCGTCTCCCGCATCGCCGTCTGGGAGATGCTCAACAAGCTCAAAGTCACCCGCAATCTCACCATGCTCATCACTACCCATTACATGGAAGAGGCTGACAAGCTCTGCGACCGCATCGCCATCGTAGACCACGGCACGCTCGTGGCTCTGGGCACTCCCGTCGAGCTCAAAAACAGCGTCGCCGGAGCCAATGTCGTTGAAGTCCACTTCGACCGCCAGGATGACGCCTGGCAGGGCCGCATGGAGTCCATGGATGGCGTCACCAGTGTCGTCTCCGAGGGCGGAGGGTTCTACCGCGTCATCACCCGTTCCGGATCCAAAACCACCATGGAGATCGTCGAGCTGGCCGCGCGCCTGGGCGAAACCCTTACCTCCCTCAGCGTGCAGAACACCACCCTCGACGATGTCTTTATTCACTACACCGGCCGTCAGTTGCGCGACGAGCAGGTCAAGGCTGTGACGTTTGCGCTGCCGCCGCGGCCCGGAGTTCGCCCATGAACCGTCTCCTCGCCATCGTCGAGCGCGAGATGCGCAAGTTCTTCCGCTCGCCCTCGCTGATGGTCATGTCCCTCATCAGCCCCATCCTCCAGCTCGTCATCATGGGCAACGCCTTCGGCGGAAAAATCGTGGGCACCCACGTCGCCGTCGTCGATCAGGACCATGGGCCGCAGGCCGTCAAGGTTCATGAGGCCTTTGATGCCGTCGCCGCCAACATCCAAACCTTCTCCACCATCGAATACAACAACGAGGTCCAGGCCCGCGAAGACGTCCGCACCGGCAAAATCGACGCCGCGGTCATCATCCCTCCCCAGTACTCGCGCCGCGTCTACGCCCAGGACGCGCCCCGGATCGGCATCGTCGTTGACAACTCCGATCTCTTTACCTCGTCCACCCTTGAATCGGAGATGCAGTCCCTCGTCGACTCCCTCAACGCTCCCCAGGTGCAGGACCGCCTGGCCAGGTCCGTCGCCCTTGAGGTCGTCGAGCTCTATCCCTACGTCAATTACCTCAAGTTCCTGATGCCCGCCACCGTGGCCCTCTCCATGTACATCTCGGTCATGATCGGCGGCGGCATCCTCTATCTCGACGACAAGGCCCGCGGCGTCCACGAGGGCTACCTGGTCACCCCCATCACCAAACTCGAGCTCGTCTTCGGCCTCAACATCGCCGGCGCCATCAAGGCCATGCTCGCGGGCATCTCGCTTGGCGTCATCGGCTCGCTTCTGGCAGGCCTCAGCGTTGTCTTTCATCCCATGCAGATGCTCCAGCTCCTCGCCCTCATCGTGGCCTCGTCCATCGCCTTCAACGGCATGATGTTTCTCTTCATGGTGCGCGTCGACGATCCTCTCGTCCCGCGCGCCATGTTCGGCGTCCTCAACACCCTGCTCTTCTATCCCTCGGGAGCCATGTACCCCACCACCTCGTTCCCCAAATGGCTGCAGGCCCTCACCATCGTCGACCCGTTTACCTACGTCATTCACGGGCTCAAGGCCGTGCTCCTCAAGAACGGCGGCTGGATTGCGATCTGGCAGGATCTCGCTTTCCTCTCCATCTTCGGCATCGCCTCGCTGCTCGTCGCCACGCCGCTCTTCAAACGCACTCTCTAGCCTGCGGCCTCTGCAGCTCGCAACATCAATGCACTGTGATTCCGGGCGCAGTTCTGCCGGCTCTTGGGCCAATCGGAGTCGAAGCATCCGCGCTTGTTCGTCAGCGAATTGCGGCTAGCCGCGCTGTCCTGCCAGCACCTTCTCGTAGAAGCGCACATACTCCGCCACCACAAGATCGGCGCAGAACCGCTTTTGCGCCGTCTTGCGGGCCGCCTCGCGCATCGCCCCCAGCCGCTGCGGGTCATTCAGCAGGCTCAGGGCCCCGGCCGCCATTCCGTCCACATCCCCCACGCCGAACAGCAGGCCCGTAACGCCATCGTCAATCAGCTCCGGAATGCCGCCTACCTGTGTGGCAATCGCCGGAACCTTGCATGCCATCGCCTCCAGCGCCGCCAGCCCGAACGACTCCATCTCGCTCGGCATCAGGAACAGGTCCGCCAGCGCCAGCAGTTCGTTCACGCGGTCCTGCTTGCCCAGAAAGTGCACGCGTCCTTGAATCCGCAGTTCGTGCGCCAGCCACTCGGCATGCGAGCGCTCCGGTCCATCGCCGATCAGCACCAGTTGCGCCGGCCGCTCTTTCGCCACCTGCGCAAACACCCGCACCGCATCGGCCGCGCGCTTCACCGGGCGGAAGTTCGAAAGATGCATGAAGATCGGCTCGTCGGGCGCGGCGAAGCAGCGCCGTGCGCACTGCTTCTCCTTTTCCGCCTCGTCCTTCAGCGGCGCGTACACGTCGCAGTTGACAAAGTTGGTGATGGTCTCAATCGGCCGCGTGATGTTGAAGTCCGTCAGCGTCTTGTCCCGCAGATAGTT
>JAKCDN010000287.1 GCA_021841795.1 Acidobacteriota bacterium
CGAATGGATGCGGGCAGGTTGCCTGATCCAGGTAACTGCGGGCGCGCTCTATGGGCGGTTCGGCAAGGTAGAGGAACTGCTGGCCAACGAGCTTCTGGAGCGTAATTGGATTCATTTTCTGGCGACCGATGCTCACCACCCCTTGCGGCGGCCGCCGCACCTGCGTCAGGCGTACGCCTACGTGGCAAAGCGGGCGGGTGAAGAGACAGCGCGGAGACTGTGCCTCACCAATCCGCAGGCTGCCGTGGAAGGCTCGGCCTGGCCGGACCAGCCCGAGCCGAAAGGGCTCTGGGAGAATGAGCCTTTGCGCTTTTCCCGCACGCCTGAGATGAAGAAACCCCGCAAGGAGAAGACGGCGCAGGACATCGGGAAGACGGGTTTCTGGAAAAGGCTGCTGGGAGCAATACGGAGCTGATGAAGTTGACTGAGCTTCATTCTGGTTGTGCGTGAACGTTGTCCCATCCGAGGCCGCCAACCGGAAAACGCCAGTAAGGATTCAGAGCGGCTCCACCTTCAACTTTGCCCAACCTGCTGACCGGGCGATCCTCATAGGAGTCCAAGGCCGCCGTCGATGGCCAAGGTCTGGCCAGTGATGAAGTGCGGGCCGGATGCAAAGAATAATACGGCCTGTGCGATATCGGTCGCTGTGCCGTTGCGGCCCATGGGCGTTTTAGCGGCAAACCGCGCGGCCTCAAGCTGTTTTCTGCGCTGTGTTTCGAGGTGCAGAGTCTGCTCTTGCGGCCATGGCGCGGTTTCTTGCCGCAAAGTATCGGGTGGCATCATCCCGGCCTCGTCGATCTCGATCCAGCCCGGGGCAACGCAATTGACGCTGACCTCGGGCGCAAAGGCCTTGGCCATGGTTTGCGTAAGCATGTGCAGCGCGGCCTTTGAGGAGCAGTAATGTGCGTGCCCGGCCCAGGGATGCAGTCCGCCCAGAGAACCGATATTGATGATGCGTCCGTGCGCGGCGCGCAGGTAGGGTAGGGCCTCGCGCGAAACCAGAAACGGGCCGCGGGCATTGGTCTCAAAGGTTGCATCCCACTGTTCGAGCGTCAGGCTTTCCAGAGCCGCGGAAGTGAAGACGGCGGCATTATTGACGAGCAGATCGATACGGCCGAATTGAACGCCGACCGCGGTGACGGCGGAGCGGACGGAGGGCTCGGAGCGGACCTCGCACTCGACGACGAGTGCACGGCGGCCTGAGTCGGCGATCTCCGCCGCGGTCGCGTCCGCCTGAGCGCGTGAACTCCGGTATGAAATGGCCACATCGGCGCCGGCTTCAGCGAGTGCGATGGCGACAGCACGACCGATGCGCCGTGCGCCTCCGGTCACTAGAGCGGTTTTTCCGGCAAGCGGTGGGTTGGGCTTCACAGCTTCAGTGTAGCCGGGGGCGCGGCGGAGAAGCGAGAATGCCCGTGCGGCAGCGAATGATGCGGAGTCTTCCCCGCAGTTAGGTGATGATTGGGCCGCACAACATCGTGTTCGTGAAAATCGCGATGGATAGGCGCAGGAAGCCCGCGTGCGCCACTTTTCCGTGTCCAGGGGAATCGTTCGAGTGATCAGTTCAAAAGGGACGGTGCCGAGGGATTGGAGGTCGGTGCTGGCGCCGAAATTCTCTTCCGTGGCCCGCCTGGGGTTGACCTTGTCAGCCATGCCGGTAGATTCGTGGGCCCGGCCTTCGCATGCGCTTGTCTTGGCCGCATGGCCTGGATCCGCGGCACGGAGCGTGGAGAATGCTCGCCGTGCCGCACGGAGACCAGGTTTTGAAGCGCCGGTGTCGTCGGCTCAGACTGCAACCGCCTCCTTGCGCTCGTCGTTGATCTTGCTCGAGCGCCTCGCGCTGTTGGAGCCTTCCGTCGGCGAAAAAGAGTGCCCCGTCAGCAGCCCGAGAATGAACCATCCGAGTAGAGCTGCGCCGGCGGCAAAGAGCACGTCGCCGGGAACACGCATCCAACGCAGAGACTGCATCAGCGGCGACTGCAGAAATTCGGCCGACCTGGCGTACCAGGTACCCCGCTCGACCGAGGCCCATGCCTGCATAATGCCGATCGGGAACATGCTCAGAACAACCATGAAGACAAGCCCAAGGTTAATCAGCCAGAATGAGACTCGCAGGACGCCTTCCTTCCAGACGCGTCCCGGTTGCAGCACGCGCAGGCAGAAGAGTGTGAGCCCAAGCCCCAGCATTCCGTAGACGCCGAAGAGCGCGGTGTGACCGTGGACAGGAGTCAGGTTGAGCCCTTGCATGTAGTAGAGCGCAATGGGCGGGTTAATAAGAAATCCGAAAAGTCCGGCGCCCACCAGGTTCCAGAAGGCAACGGCGACAAAGAAATAAATCGGCCATTTGTAGTTGGCGATCCAGGGAGCATGTTCCACCGGCCGCGCAAGGCGCAGATTCTCCCAGGCTTCATAGCCGATGAGCGTGAGCGGAACCACCTCAAGCGCGCTGAAGATAGCGCCCAGCGCGATCACCGCGGGACCGGAGCCGGCAAAGTAAAGATGATGGAAGGTTCCGATGATTCCGCCCGACAGGAAGATGGTCGTGGAAAAGAGTACGGCGCGCGTGGCTCCACGAATCTCCAGTAGTTTCAGCCGCGTAAAGAGGAATGCAATCACCACTGTGGCAAAGACCTCGAAAAAGCCTTCAACCCAGAGGTGCACTACCCACCAGCGCCAGTATTCCGCAGTGACTAGGTTGCTGCGCTGGCCGTACATCAGCCCTGCAGCGTAAAACAGCGGTATGGCGATCGACGAGATTAAGAAGAGCGAGAGCAGCGGCCGGTCCTCGCTTCTGCGCACCAGCGCCGGCTTCAGAGCGCGGACCATCAGTACCAGCCAAAGAAGCAGGCCGATGAACAGCAACAGTTGCCAGAAGCGGCCAAGATCGACATATTCGAAGCCCTGCGAGCCGAACCAGAACCAGAGGTTGCCAAGCTTCTGCTGAATGCCCATCCACTCGCCGGCCAGCGATCCGCCAACGACAAGAACCAGTGCGGCAAACAGCACATTGACGCCGAGGTGCTGGAACTTCGGCTCGTGGCCGCTGACGGCTGGGCCGACGTAAAGTCCAGTGGCCAGCCACGACGTAGCGATCCAGAATATCGCCAGTTGCAGATGCCAGGTGCGCGTGATGGCGTAAGGCAGGTACTTGTCCAGCGGAAATCCATAGAAACCTTGCCCCTCGACTCCGTAGTGCGCGGTCAGCGCGCCCATCAGGATTTGTATCCCCCACAGTGCCACGACAACCAGAAAGTATTTGATGGTGGCGCGTTGTGAGGGTGTCGGTTGCAGGCCAAGAAACGGGTCACGCTTCGGGAAGGGGCCGGTCACCTCAAACTTCTCTTGCGATTGATACCACCACACCAGCCCGCCGATACCCGCAAGCAAGCCGAAGAAGCTTATCAGGCTCCACATGACGGCTCCCGGCGTAGGGTTGTTATGAATCAGCGTCTCATGAGGCCAGTTGTTGGTATATGTGACGTCCGTGCCCGGGCGATCGGTTCCGGTAGCCCAGGCGCTCCACCAGAAGAACGCGGCAAGCTGCGCCTGCTTGGTGGAATTTGTGAGCGCGCCGGCGGGAATAGCGTAGGCCTTCCTTCCGTTGGCAAAGACGTCTGTGTAGTACGCCGCCAATGCATGGAAGGCGGCTGCGCGATCGGCGTCCAGCACCACGCGATGGGTGGATGGATCGTAGGTATTCGTGCGCATCACGCGAACCAGCCGTGCCTTCAGTACGGCCTGCCGGTCGGCATCGAGAGCAGTGAAGTACGGCACGCCGGACTGCCGTGCCCAGCGGTCGAGCAGGAATTCCGATTCGCGATGGAGCCAGTCGGCGCTCCAGTCGGGCGCCACATAGGCGCCGTGTCCCCACACTGTGCCAATCTCCTGTCCGCCGATGGATTGCCACACGCCCTGTCCGTCGGTAATGGTGCTGCCGGTGAAGAGTAGTTGTCCGTCCGTGGTATACACATCCGGTATGGGTGGAGCTTCGCTGATCATCTTGCGCCCAACTCCGCCCAGCACGGCAAACGAGCCGATGATCACCGCGGCCAGCGCCAGCCAATAACGTTTATAACTCATGGATTGCCTCGCAGTTCCGCATGAAAGAATTCGAAATTGATTGCTGCTGTTGCCAAGTTAGTACACCGGCCGGAGTGTTGCAGGGACTTAAGTCACAGCCTCGCCAGGATCGGTGCGCGATGCGGAATGCCGTTGCCGCTGGCGGCCTGCCCTGCTAAATCTGCGGCGTCCCTCTTGGCGGCACGCATTGTGTTGCCTGCGGAACGGATCTCCGGTCAATTCCCCTCGGCGTTCAGTCCATTTCATTCCGTTCTG
>JAKCDN010000288.1 GCA_021841795.1 Acidobacteriota bacterium
GCGTCTTCGCCTTTTTGCCGGATTTTGCACCATCTACGCTGCAAAATACCCGCGCTCGCGTGCGCTTTCGCCTCGAAGCTCGTCCTCTCCGTCTCGATCCGGATTGTCGGCTCTCCGGGCGCTGCTGAGCCGGCTCTCCGCCGTCCGCGAGCACCGGCCCCGGTCGCGTTACATCAGCCGCAGCGCGTCCACATCGACAACGATGTTCCGTCGCGGCACGCCCGCCTGCTCCGCGCTCGCCAGCATGCTCCGCAGCGCCTGATTCAGCGCCTTGCGCGAGGAGCTCTTCAGGATCATGTGAAAACGGTAGACGCCCTTGATGCGCGCAATCGGCGCCGTGCACGGGCCCAGCACCCGGATGCCACCCGCCCGCGACTGCGCCTCCGCCAGCGCCTTGCCCAGCAGCGCCGACCACCCCGCCGCCTCTTCCATCTTCTCTGACTGCACCAGCACGTTGGCCAGCACGCCGAACGGCGGATAGTGCATCCACCGCCGGTACTTGAGCTCCCGTTCCGCAAAGGCCTTGTAGTCGTGCGCCGCGGCGGCCATGATCGCGTAGTGATCGGGATGGTAGGTCTGCACCACCACCCGGCCCTTCAACTCCCCGCGTCCCGCCCGCCCTGATACCTGGGTCATCAACTGGAAGACCCGCTCCGCCGCGCGAAAATCCGGCATCGACAGCGCGTGGTCGCAGCCCACCACGCCCACCAGCGTCACCCCGTGGATATCGTGGCCCTTGGCAATCATCTGCGTCCCCACCAGCAGATTGATCTCGCCCGAGTGCAGCCGCGCCAGCAGCCGCTCCAGATCCGCGCGCCCGCGCACCGTGTCGCGATCCATGCGCCCGATCCGCGCCCCCGGAAAGATCTCCTGCAGCCGCTCCTCGCCCTGCTGCGACCCCGCGCCCAGGTAATACAGGTGTTCGCTCTCGCACTTCGGGCACCGCGCCGGCACCGTCCGCCTGTAGCCGCAATAGTGGCACTCCAGGCGCTGTCCCACCCGCGCCTCGCCTGCCTCCTCCGCCGCGGACTTGTGGTGCGTCAATGCGATCGCGCAGTTCTCGCAGTCGAGCTTCGCCCCGCACGCCCGGCACATCACCGCAAACGAGTAGCCCCTCCGGTTCAGCAGAATCAGCGCCTGCTCTCCGCGTTCCAGCGCCGCGCGCGTCTGCGCCATCAGCGCCCGCGAAAAGATCTCGTCCTTGCCCGTCTCCTGGAACTCCCGCCGCATGTCGATCAGTTCCACCTCCGGCAGCGGACGGTTCATGACCCGGTCGCTCAGCTCGATGCGCGCATACTTGCCGCCCTCCGCGTTCTGCCAGCTTTCCAGCGACGGCGTCGCTGAGCCCATCACCACCACCGCCCCCGCCAGCTTGGCCCGCATCACCGCCACATCGCGCGCGTTGTAGCGCGGCGTCTCTTCCTGCTTGTAGCTCTGGTCGTGCTCCTCGTCCACCAGAATCAATCCCAGATTCGGCGCCGCGCAGAAGATCGCCGACCGCGTCCCCACCACAATCGGCGCCTCGCCCCGGCGAATCCGCCGCCACTGCTCGCTGCGCTCCTCCGGCGTCAGCGCCGAGTGCAGCAGCGCCACCTTCTGACCAAACGCCGCATCCAGCAGCCCCGCCGTCTGCGGCGTCAGCCCAATCTCCGGCACCAGAAGAATCGCGGATAGTCCCCGGTCCAGCGCCTGCTGCATCGCCGCCAGATACACCGCCGTCTTCCCCGATCCCGTCACGCCGTACAGCAGAAACGGGCGAAACGCCCCAAAAGCGGCAGTGATGGATTCGAGCGCCCCATTCTGCGCTCCATTCAGCGCAAAAGGCGCGCTCGCCGGCCTCAGCCCGCCTAGCCGGAACTGCTCCGGCCGCTCCTCGATCCGCACCAGTCCTCGCCGCACCAGCGTCTGCAGCGTCGATGCAGGCAAATCGCGCCGCCGCAGTTCCGCCAGCGGCACATCGCCGCCGCACGCCGCCAGCTCCGCCAGCAGCCCCTGCTGCTTCTCCGTCAGCTTCGGCAGCCGCATCTCCGGCGCCAGCACCGCAAACCGCTCCATCCGTCTCGCGTCGCGCTCGGCCGCCGCGGTCTCGCGCGCAATCCACTTCTTGCGCACCATCGCCGCCAGCACCGGCAACGTCGCAGCCGTCGCCGTGCGCAGCCGCGATACCTTCACCGCCTCGCCCGACGCCAGCCGCTCCAGCACCCGCCGCTCCAGGTCGTGCCCCTCGCGCGACAGCTTGCCCTGGCTGCGCCGCGCTGTATCTCTCGCCCTGGTTCCTCCGCTCTCGCCCTCCACCGTCGACGCCAGCAGATCCCGCCCCAGGTCTGTGATCCGGTAATACACCGTCCTCCGCACCTCGGCCGTCAATGGCAGCATCGCCCGCAGCACCTCGCCCAGCGGAGCCAGATAATACTGCGCCACCCATTCGCCCAGCTCCAGCAGGTGCTCGCTCAGCAGCGGCTCCTCGTCCAGCACCGCCTCCACATTCCGCACCTCGAACTCCGGCCGGGCCTTGGCCTCCGTCCCCGTCACCACGCCAATCAGCTTCTCATTCCGGAACGGCACAATCACCCGCGACCCGCGCTTCGGCGATTGCCCAGGCTGCACCCCATAGGTGAACGTCTGATCCAGCGGCACCGGCAGCGCGACCTCGCAGTACATAGCCATGAGAGACAAGATTCAGTGTAGCTGCCCGCTTTCCCGGCGGCCTTCGGGAGCGCCACGCCCGCCCGCGCCCCGCAACGCGGCCTCAAGGTTACCCCTTGCGCCCCTTTGCGCATCCAATAAAGCAAGACAATTCAGAATCGGCATTGCTTTACTCGCACAATCTTTAACTTCGCGCAGTACAATGCAACTCGAATGAGCACAAAAATCGCCACCGCCGCCCCGCGCAAATCAAGTGCCGTTCCGCGCACGCCCATCACCCTGGCCATTGACATCGGCGGCACCGGCATTAAAGCCATGCTGCTCGATGCCCGCGGCAAGCCCATCAGCGAGCGTATGCGCATTCTCACGCCCGCCGTCCCCACGCCGCTGGCCGTAATGCGCACACTCGACAAGGTGCGTTCCAGCTTGCCCGGCTTCGATCGCGTCTCGGTCGGCTTTCCGGGCGTGGTCAAGCGCGGCGTCACCTATATCGCCGTCAATCTCCATCCACGATGGGCAAACTTTCCCCTCGAGCTCACCCTGGAAAAACGCTGGAAGAAACCCGTCCGTGTCGCCAATGACGCCGCCGTGCAGGGCTACGGCGCCATCAAGGGACAGGGCGTGGAACTGGTGCTGACACTCGGCACCGGCGTCGGCTCGTCCCTCTTCACCGACGGCAAACTCTGCCCCGGCCTCGAACTCGGCCATCATCCCTGGCGCGAAAAAACCTACGAGGACTACCTCGGCAAGCAGGGACTGAGCAAATACGGCAAAAAACACTGGAACAAGCGCCTCGAAGAAGCCATCGAGCAGACCACCCATACCTTCAACTGGGATCACCTCTATCTCGGCGGAGGCAACGCCCGAAAGATCACCCTGAAGCTGCCCAAAAACATCTCCATCATCTCGAACGACGACGGCATCTTTGGCGGAGTGGCGCTGTGGCGGGAATAAACTGAAGCCGCCGCGATCGCTCCATTCCCTACCCTATCCGGCAAAAAACGCGGCATTTCGTTTTAGCCCCGTTCCCGGCTCAAGGTCTCTTCAACCCCAGCTCCTTCATCGCGATCTGCAGGTCCGCCCACGCCTCTTTCTTTTGCCGCGGGTCGCGCAGTAGAAATGCCGGGTGATACGTAACAATCAGGCTCATGCCGCGGAATGCATGCACCCGTCCGCGCAATCCTGCCAGCGGCTGCCGTGCGCCTAACAGATACGTCGCCGCTGTCGCGCCCAGTGCCACCAGCACCTGCGGCCGTACCACGTCGATCTGACGGAACAAAAAGGGCGAGCAGGTATTCGCCTCCTCGGGCTCGGGCGTACGATTACCCGGTGGCCTGCACTTAACTACGTTCGCGATGTAGCATTCCTCTCGCTTCAAGCCCATGGCGCCAATCATGTTGTTAAGCAGTTGGCCCGCCCGGCCCACAAACGGCAGCCCCTGCGCGTCTTCATCCGCGCCCGGCCCTTCGCCCACAAACATCAATCGTGCCGTCGGTAAGCCATCGGCGAAGACCAGCTTGTTGCGCCCCTTATGCAAGGCGCAGCGCGTGCAATCGCCTATCTCGTCGCGAATGCTCTGCAGAGCCGCAGCGCGATTTTCTGCGGGAATCACCGCACCCGCCTCCGGCGGCGGATATACCTTACGAGTCTTGATGGCGGCATCCTCTCCGTAAATATTCGACATG
>JAKCDN010000289.1 GCA_021841795.1 Acidobacteriota bacterium
ACCATCTCCACGCACCTCTCGCAGCTCAAACAGGCCAGCCTCGTCGAGGACCGCCGCACCGGCAAAAGCAATCTCTACCGTGTCTCTACCGGCATCTCGAACCACGCCGCCTTGAAAGAGCACGACTTCGTGCACGCCCTCAACGGACCAAAAGAAGTCGAGGCGTTAGCCCCGGCGGGCAACAGCCTTTTGGACGAGATTCTCGCCGATGCCGCCCGCGAGATCCCCGAGTTCGCCGCCGACCAATCCGCCATGCGTCGCGTGCTCAAAAAGCGCCAGGACCGGATGCGCGCCTTCTTCGACAGCGTCGCCGGACGGCTCGGCAAGGATTATGTGCCCGGCAAATCGTGGAAGGGTATCGCCGAGGCGTTGCTGCGCCTGATGCCGCCCATGACCATCGCCGACCTCGGCGCCGGCGAAGGCGCCTTCGCGCTGCTGCTCGCCGCCCGCGCCAGAAAAGTCATCGCCGTCGACTCGTCCGCGCGCATGATCGAGGTCGGCCGCGAACAGGCCGCGCGCCACGCCATCCGCAATATCGACTTCCGCCAGGGCGACATGGAAGAAGTGCCCATCGGCGCAGATGAAGTAGACCTCGTATTCTTCTCGCAATCATTGCACCACGCCCTGCATCCCGAGCGCGCCCTGGCCGAAGCCGCCCGCATCCTCGCCCCCGGCGGCCGCATCGTCATCCTCGACCTCGCCAAACATCGCTTCGAAGAGGCCCGCGAGCTCTACGCCGACGAGTGGCTCGGCTTCAGCGAAGCCGAGCTCGAATCCATGCTGGAGCGCGCCGGCTTCACCGGCGTTGAAACCGCAATCGTCGATAAAGACCCTGAAGCCCCGCAGTTCCAAACTCTTCTCGTCACCGCCGCCATGGCCGGCTGACGGCCCCGGAATCCGGCTCCGGATCTTGTGTCCCTGCCCGCTGTCATCTTTGAGCGCAAGGGAGGGTACGAGCGGCCTCACCGACAATCCTTCTGCAACATCGCCTTCAGCGCGGCTGCCACAACGCGCATTTGCCGTGCATGTGCTCCTTCGCGCACAAAACACGGATGGCGGAAGGAGGTTACGTATCTGCCCGGCTGCGCTACCATAACAACCTGAAGATCGTGCACCAAGGCATCCCCGCATCATGAGCAAGGCCAACCAGGAAAGCCCCAAAACCGACGCAAAAGAAACAGCCGGCCTGAGCCTCGCGCGCCAGACCGCGGTCTTCAAGGCGCTCGCCGATCCGCGGCGCCTGGAACTGCTGATGAAAATCGCGCAGGCGAACTGCCCGCTCACATGCGCCCAGGCTCGCTCCGCCCTGCCCATCTCCGCGGCAACACTTTCGCACCACATCAAGGAGCTCGAAACCGCGGGACTGATCGCTGTCGAGCGGCGCGGAAAGTTCCACGATCTCTCGCTCCGCCCCGGAGTCCTGGAGTCTGTTGCCGCCAGCCTGAAGGCGCTGGAGACAGCCGGCTGTCCGGCCCGCGGGCTCGAAACTCGGCGACGGCCGCTGCGGAGCCGCAGATTTCCACAGTCGTCCTGAATCCTTTCCCTCAGCCCGGTAATCAATTCGATAGTTGTCGAAATATCAAAACGACAACATGGCAATCCGGGAGATTTGCAATGAAGAACCTTGCGGGAAAAGTAGCTCTGGTAACCGGCGCATCCAAGGGCATTGGCGCGGCCATTGCCCTTGCCTTGGGAGCGCGCGGCGCTGCCGTGGCCGTCAATTATGCAGGCAGCAAAGCCGCCGCGGAAAAAGTGGCGGCAGAGATTGAGGCCGCCGGCGGCCGGGCCATTGCGGTACAGGCCAATGTTGCCGATCCCAGCTCCATTGGGCCTCTGGTGGATGCCGTAACGGCTAAATTCGGGCCGATCGATATTCTGGTGAATAACGCCGGCGTGTACGAGTTCGGCCCGCTTGAACAGATCACCCCCGAGCACTTTCACAAGCAGTTCGACCTGAACGTGCTGGGACTGCTGCTGACCACGCAAGCCGCGGTGGCCCGATTCAACCCCAGGGGCGGAAGCATCATCAACATCGGCTCCGTGGTTGGCAAGATGGCCTTTCCGAATGGCGCGGTCTACAGCGCCACCAAAGGCGCTGTCGATTCCATCACCGTCGCGCTCTCAAAGGAGCTCGGCCCCAGGGGAATCCGCGTGAACGCCCTGAACCCCGGCCTGATCGAGACTGAGGGCACGCACACCGCAGGCTTGATCGGCTCCGAGTTTTCCGCCGGCGCCGCCAAAGAGACGCCCCTGGGGCGGATCGGGCAGCCGCAGGACGTGGCCACCGCGGCTGCGTTCCTTGCTTCGGCTGATGCCGGCTGGATCACCGGGCAAACGGTCTACGCCTCCGGCGGCTTCACAAGCTGAATCGCAAACGCCGGCGCCCGCCTCCCGATCGAGACCCGGGCGCTATCCCTGATCCCGTCTTGCGGATCGCGGATGGCGCCTCCGTCTACCTTTTGAAGCGGCTGAAAGCTGATCGCGCGCACGCCGGTCTTGAAGTTGTTTGCGCTGTAAATCTGCCATCCTTCAACTGCGCTTTGCGCGTTCTCTGCGCCAGGCGCGGTTGAAGCAACCGCGGTGGATTTTCAGCGCTCGCCTGGTGCGCCGCCGATTCTCTCCGCTTCGAGCAGTTGCCGCTTCCGCTCCACCCCCCAGCGGTAACCGGTGAGCGCGCCGCTGGCGCCCACCACGCGGTGGCACGGCACCAGAACCGCCACGCGATTCACGGCGCAGGCGCGCGCCACGGCACGCACAGCCTTGGGTTCGCCCAGCTCGCGCGCCAGTTGCGAATAGCTGCGCGTCTCGCCGCGCGGAATCTGTTTGAGCGCCTGCCAGACGCGAAGCTGAAACACCGTCCCCCTCAAATCCAACTCCGTTGCGGTCTGGTTGTGGGGCAGATTCGCGCCGGAACCGACAGACTCCACCGCCTGCTCAACCCACCGCGAGAGCGATCGATCGCGCCGCAGCGTGGCCAGCGGAAACTCCTCCCGCAGGCTCGACTCTGCTCCTGCCTTGGTCGCCGCAAGCGAAAGCCAGCACAGCCCTCGTTCCGTGGCCCCGGCGACAATCCAGCCAAACCGCGAGGACGCCGAGATAAACCGGATCTGTTCTCCTTTGCCGCCCTGCGCGAAACGCTGCGGCGTCATGCCCAGCTGGCTTGCCTCATAGGCGCGGCTCGACGAGCTGAACCCCGCGTTGTAAATGGCATCGGTCACGTTGTCTCCCTGCCTCAGGGCGTCGCGCATTCGCTGCGCGCGCAGCGCGCGCTGGTACTGCAGAGGGCTCACGCCCATCGTGCGCTTGAACAGCCGCTGCACGGTCGACGCGCTCATCTGCGCCACCCGGCCCAGTTCTTCCAGCCCTACCCTGCGGTCGAAGTTGCTCTCAATGTGAACCCGAACCGCATCCAGAGGGTGGCGCGGCGCAACCGCCGGCCGGCAGCGTTTGCAGGCGCGAAAGCCGGCAGCCTCGGCCTCGGCCGCGGTGCCGAAGAAGCGCACATTCGCGCGCTGCGGAAGCCTGCTGCCGCATGAAGGCCGGCAAAAAACGCCGGTGGTTACGACTCCATAATAGAAGCTCGCCTCAGGGTCGCGGGCGGCAAGCTGCCGCCATGCGGCTTCGGGTTCGAGGCGCGGGATCTGCGATGCGGGCGTCATTGCGGAAACGGGATGCGGACTGCTCATGAAAATCATAGTCGCCTGGCCGCTCAAAGGCTGCACTCCGATTCTTGCGCGCAATTCGCGGTATGCGCGCCAACCCTCGCCGGCGATTTTCCTCGACTGGGCACGGTGTTGTATCTTGCTTCTGTCGCTCGAATCCATGATTTCAAGGAGGTCTGCGCGTGGAATCGGTTTGTGCATCGCGCGCAGACTCCGGAACCGAGGTCTTTCATCGCTGCATCTTTGCGATGAACACGCGGTTCTCGCTGCTTCTGCCCCGGACCGATCCCGAAAGAGCCGAAACGCTGGCCGCATTCGCGGAACGCGAGCTGCGCGCGCACGAGCACGCCATGAGCCGCTTCGACGCCGCGGGCCCTTTGGCGGATTTGAACCGCCGCGCCGCGCGTGAGGCCGTTGCTCCGCCCGCAGAGCTCTGGCAGATTCTGCTGCGGTGCCGCCACGACTGGCAGCGTACCGGCGGCGCCTTCGATATTACCCTCTGGCCCCTCATCGATCTTTGGCGCGAGTGCCTGGGGCGCGGCCAGGAACCGTCTCCCGATGCCATCGCCGAAGCCAGGCGCCACACCGGAATGGAGCGCGTGCACTTCGACGAGGCCGCGTGCACCGTGCGCTTCGAGAGCGCCGCCATGAGTCTTGATCT
>JAKCDN010000290.1 GCA_021841795.1 Acidobacteriota bacterium
CCGTCTTTGGCTCCGCGGGCAGCGTGCTCCACAGCGAAATATACTTCGCCTCGCGGTATGCCAGGCCGGCAAACAGAAGGCTCGGCTGACGGTTCGGCAGGTCATCGAAATATTCAACATCGTGCGCGTACGGCCACTTGTCCTTGTTCCGGATGAAAGGAAACATGAACTCGAGTGCTTGTCGGTAGCAATTGCCGTCCGGCAAAGTAAACTCCCACAAGCCGCGGCCTGCGCCATCCGCATCCCGGCCCTTGCCTGACGCGATCTCGCAAACCATCGCCAGCATATCGAGATCGAAAAGTGAATAGCTGTAGGGTTTGGTTCGCGCCAGTTCCAGCGGCAAACTGCCGTTTGCCGCCAGTTGTTCCGGCAAAAGGTGCTCGCGGAAACGTCGGCGACAAAGCTCCACCACGCTCTCGTCGCCGGTCAATGCGGCAAAGGCCGCTGCCTGAACCACCCAGCAGGTTCCGTGGTTATTCTTCGCCTCTTCCTCGTCGCGCCCGTTCTTTGAGGTCAGCATCCACAAAGTGTATTGGCCAAACCATTCGTGTATTCCCGCGATCTCGGCGTCCGTCAGGACGCCCGCCTTTTCCAGGTGCCGCGCCGCGCGTGTAACCTCCACCAGTTGCAGCGTATCGATGATGCCCGTGCCGCGGCCCGGCGTAACGCCCCAGATGGCCTGCGCAAAATCGAGCGAGGGATTCATCCGCGTCTGCGGACTCAGAAACCAGGCCCGAAGATGGGTAGCAGCGTGCTCCGCATAACGGATCTCCCGGGTAATGATCCACGCCGCTGCCAGTGCCGGCACAATCAGGCTCAGCCGTATCAGCGCCTGACGATGATCGTTGAAGTTTTGCGGATTTGAAAAACCATCGCGGCGAATATATGGCCCGCGGGGATTCTTCGGATCAGGCCACCAGTAGTCGCCCTCGGAATAGTAATCGTGTCTTCCTCCCCGGCTGCGCGGAGAAGATGTGGCCGTCACAGTAATCGGCATCGCCGCGAGATAGCCGTTGGCCGCGCGTAGAATCCGCTCGCGATCGATCGTCTCCACCTCTGCCAGAGTGATCAATGGAGCCGCGGCCGGCCGCGAAGGCACGGCTGGGGATGCGGCGGACGCGCTGAATGCTGCCGCTGCGGTAGCACGGAGACAGAAATCCCGGCGATTCATCTCCCCACTATTCTTGCAGGCGGGGCCGGCTTCTCGTACCTGGTCGTCTCCCGCGACGGCCATGGGGCCATTGGCGGCCTCAGCCGATACCCGGTTTCGGGCCGCGCGGAAAAGGACCACGCCCTGCCCATCGCCCTTGGCCCCAAAGCCTGACACCGCTGAAAATCCCGCGCCGGCCGCGCATACAACCAGAGACCCGGCCCTGTCGGTTTCCCATGCGCCAGCCGGCCCGCTCCCTCACGGCAGCGGCGGCAAATCCAGCGGCCGGTTGTGGTGATAAGTCTCCCAGCCCAGATACCTGCTCATCGCCTCGGCGGCGGCGGCGGCGGAGTGGCCGCGTGTCATCGCCGCATGATGCTCAAAGCCATTCTGGCAGATGCGGTGCATCAGTGCGGGCAGGCCCGGCACCTTGACCACGGCGCGCGTCCCGAAGGTTTTCAGTTCATCGTCGGTGAACTCTCCCTGGCCCACGTATGCCGTAATCCTTCCGTTCAGGTCATCGGTGCTCACCCGGCCAAAGGTCACAGGCCCCGCGAGCGTGCGCCCATCGAGCGCGCCGAAAGTGTTCTCTTCACCCAGCGTCGTGCCCAGAATCGGTGCTGTTGCGATGCGGATGTCCGGCAGAAAGTCCTTCGCCCAATTGCCGCAATGAAAGAACACGCATTTCTCCGCATCGCCGCCGTAATTGTTGTTCCAATCAACCAGTGCGGCCGGCGAGCCTGAAGACAGTTGCAACGCATACATGCCCACCACGCCGGCGATATCGACCTCGCAGGCCGAGGGCAGCATCTGCTGGCTCATCATCGACATGATGGTGCAGACGTTGACGCCGAAGTTCTTCTGCAGCGAGCTCCAGCACTGCAGGGCGGTAGCCGTAATCGAAAGCGATTGCATCCAGTCGTCGACCACCAGGGCGAACTTGGCCATCCGCAGGATGGCGTCGTCGGGAGCCATCGAAGCGTCGGCATAGGCCCGAATCCTTTCCACTCGCTCCTGCACGCGCCTGTCGTCGTTCGCAATCTTGGCTGCGTTGCCGAAGATCTCCGAGAGATCGATCGTATTGACTGTAATTCCCGCGGCTTCCAGCAGCTTTTCACTGAAGCGTGTGGTATTGAAGGCGTTCGGCCTTGCCCCTACCGCCCCCAGTCGCACGCGGCTCAATCCGTGCACAACCTTGCAGGTTTTCACAAAACCGATCAGATCCTCGCGAAAACGCGCATCGGAGATCCTCACCGTGTGATCGCGCGTAAGCGAATACGGAATGCGGTATTGACGCAGGTTGTTGCAGACCGAAATCTTGCCGCAGAAGGCATCGCGGCGGCGGTCGAGGCCAAACTGATCAAGGTCGTCCGGGCAGGCCTGCACCAGCACCGGCACATGCGCATCGCCCAATCGGATCGAATCCGCCACGCCCTTCTCGTCGCCGAAGTTCGGCAGACAAACGAGAATTCCGTCGATGCGCTCGCGATTCCGCCGCAGCAGCTCGCCGCATTTCTGGGCGTCGGCCCAGGTTTCCACAGCTCCTAGCTTTGACTCCTCCGGCGAAAGCCACACCGGCTCAATCTTCAAATCGGCAAACAGCTTCGTCAGTTCATTGCGCGCTTCCGTGATCAGTACGTCAGGAAAAAAGTCGCGATTGCCTACGATCACTCCCAGTGTTGCCCACATAGCCATATGAAAATCTCCCGGCATTTGCCTGTTCAGGTTCGAAATTCAGAGACGCGACCAGGTGATGAGCGCAAGACCCACCAGATAGCAAAGAAACATGGTCGCAAGCACGCGATTGGTTCCACGCGGAGCGTCGGCAAACTCGCGCCACACCAGTGCGCCCCACAGAATCGCCACTACCGGCGCCGCGTTCGACAGCGCATAGGAAATAGCGGGTCCGGCCGCGCCCACGGCGATGAAGCTGGATGTGATGCCCACGGCCCAGATCGCTCCGCCAAAGATGCCTGTCAGATGCGTACCGGCGCTTCCTTTCCAGTAGTCGCTTATCCGCACCGGATCTCCCTCAACGGGATAGCGCATAAAAAATGGATTGAAGAAAAATGTGCTCAGAAACGCTCCCAGCGTGAAAAAGAATGAAGCCGAAAGCGGCATCAGCTTGCCGGAGCCGCCGGCCACGAAGGCGGGATCGATGGACTTCACCGTAACGGAATAGAAAAACGCAATCAGCACTCCTGCGGCCACCGAGAGCAGGATTCCTTTCGCGCTCGCTTTCTTGACCGCGCTCGCCAGCCGGCCATAGGCCTGCATGCTCAGCAGGATCGCAACCACGATCACCGCAACACCGGCGAAAAGCAGTCTTGTATTGCCGGGGTTTCTCGCGCCTTCCATAACCACCAGCAGAAAACTGAAAATGATGCCGAGAACCCACGCGATTCCGCCGCCAATCGGAAACCCAATGGCCATGCCGGCCACGGCGATCGCGGCCACAAGCAGCAGATTGCCGAGATTCCAAACCGTTCCGCCAAGCAGCGCCCAGCCAATGCTGGAGAGATCGGCCTGCGCAAGATCGGCTGCAAACGAACGGCCTGTATCGCCAAACGTTCCCAGGGTGAGCGCCGCCGCCAGCGATGTGAGAATAAGGCCAAGCACAAAGTCCCAGTAGAAAAGCTCGAATCGCCACGCACGCGCGGCAAGCTTCTGCGTGTTGGCCCACGATCCCCAGCAGGTCATGGTGAGCACACAGAGCATTACCGCGGCCGGATAGCTATGGATCGCAATCATGCCTTGCTTCCTTCCTTCACCGCATTGCGCAGCCTGGCGCGTTCAACCGCCAGGTGCCAGGCCTCCCGCATTTGCTCCCGTTCGCTCCGCGGCTTGCTCGGAGCGAATGGCTGCTCGCTCTTGGGCAATGCGGCCAGGTCGGCAAGCGAACGCCACCAGCCGAGAGCAAGACCGCCCAGCAGGGCCGCGCCGCGCGCTGAAAGATCTTCCTGCGCGGAGCGGTGCACGGGGCGTCCAATCACGTCCGCCTGCATCTGCATCAGCGCATCGTTGCGCGTCGCGCCGCCGTCGGCCAGCAGCAGCGGAAGTCGGATCTCCGCCGCGTCTTCCATCGCCTCCAGGACATCGGCAACCTGGAAGGCAATCGCGTCCACTGCGGCGCGGGCAAGATGCGCCGCAGTATGC
>JAKCDN010000291.1 GCA_021841795.1 Acidobacteriota bacterium
AAACAGATCGCCATTATTCAGAAGATCCTTCTTTGCATCCTTGAACCGCTCGCCGCGGATATCCGCCTCATTCATTCCGTAGGTCCGGATCGTTGTCCCCGTGGCCCCATCGATGATGGCGATGCGGCGTTCGAGAAGCGTTGCGAGCGGATGTTTTTGCGTATTAGTCATTTCTTCCCCATTATTTACGCTCTACTTTCCCAGCATATCGAACGCCCCGCAGGCTCTGAACGCCTTCGCACCGAACGGCGTTTGATGGCCGCGAATGGACGCAACCTACGTCTGAACGGCAAACCATGGCGGACAGGGGCACTGGGTCCGCCGCGCCACAAATCCGCTCCATCGCACAGTTTTCCCCGCTCCAGGCCGTAGGCCGTCGCAGAACCCTCTCCCTTACAATCGAATTGATGCCCAACCGTTCTCACGCTCAAGAGCTTCTCGCCCTCCTTGCCCGCACCAGCTTCAAGCTCGGCCAGTTCAAGCTTTCCTCCGGCGGCACCAGCGATTACTACATCGATTGCCGCACCACAACGCTGCATGCTGAAGGCGGCCGCCTCACAGGACACGCCATCCTCGAGCTGCTGGAGGCGAACAAAATTCAAGCAGAAGCGGTGGGAGGACTCACCATGGGCGCCGACCCCATCGTCTCCAATGTGGCCACAGCCAGCGCGTGGCGCGCTCAGTCGCATCCTGAAGCGCCTCTGCTCCATGGCTTCCTTGTCCGCAAGGCAGAGAAGGGACATGGTACCGGACGCCGCATCGAGGGTTTCTGCCTGGCCGGCGCACGGGTGGTTGTCGTCGACGATGTATGCACCACGGGCGCCTCAACGATCGCCGCGATCGAAGCCGCAAAAGAGGCCCACATGGAGATTGCAGCGGTTGTCTGCATCGTAGAGCGCGAAGAGGCCAAAGGCCGCCCCGCGGTCGAGAGCGCAGCCTCGCCGGCGCCATTTCTGCGCCTCTTCACCGCGAATGAAGTCCGCGCCGAACACGTGAAGCAGTTGGGAATTACACCGCCTCCGACGCAATAACAACACAGAGGGCAGACCCTTGCGGATCTGCCCTTCGTCCTGCCACGCACTTTTGCGCGCAGTGCGTTACTGCGGCACGGTTGTTGGCGCCTGCTGCGGCGGGTTGGCCTGTCCCGTGGGGGCCGACTGGCCACTCGCGGTGCTGTTGCCTCCCATGTTGGAGAGCAGGCGGACCTCGACGCGCCGGTTTTCCTTGCGGCCTGCGGCCGTATCGTTCGATGCCACGTACTGGTCTTTGCCAATGCCAATCAGGTAAAAGCGGCGGGGCGCGATGTTATATTTCGCGGCCAGGTACTGCACGACGGCATCGGCGCGGCGCTGGCTCAAGTCGTAGTTATACTGCGCCGGCCCGACCGAGTCGGTTCCACCGGTCACCTCAAGAATGTAGCTCTTGGCCGATCCCAACTGCCCGGCAAACTGATCCAGTTGCCCCTGATCGTCCGCAGTCAGAACGGACTTGTTAAAGCCAAACGTTACCGACACATTGGAGACTTCGCGATAGTTGTCCAGCCCCTTGACCACGCTATCGAGGGTATCGGCGCGGTGGGCCACGTCGTTGGCGGCAGCATCGGCCGAAGTTGCCTGCTGACTGGCATTCTGGGCATTCTGGTTGGCCGAATCGGCCGCGCTCTGCGCCTTCGTAATGCCCGCCTGCGCGCGCTCATCCACGTTATGAATCTGCCGGTTGTTGTCGGCGGTTTTCTGGTCCAGCTGGTCGGTGTGATCAATCAGCGGGCCCGTCTGCGTATGCACATAGTTTTTTGTGGCGCATCCCGTCACTCCCAAAGCGAGCAGCGCCGCGGCTGCCAATGCAAATCCAAATCGCTGGCTTGTCATTTTGTTCTCCTTTTTCCTCGCCGAGTCGCTCATCCCAGCCGCCTGCGACCAGGGATCAGTTCTCAAGCATTTGCTGTGCAATTGGCACACCAATCATCAAAGCCCCATTAAAGCGCTGAAAATGCTTCACATATACCCCGCAGCAGAAGTATGAATGCAGAAATTACCGTGTAATTTTTACCGCTTTCGGTAAGGATTGCCTGGTCGTGAAGAGAAATCCCTGTTTTTGGAGGGGCTGGTGAGGCGGTGGAAGCGGTGCCGCTATGCTAAACACTGGCGATTTGTGCGCCTGGCCCGACCATGGACTTATACGAGAAAATCCGCAACCTGCCGACGCAGCCTGGCGTGTATCTCTACAAGAACGCCGAGGGCGAGGTCATCTACGTAGGCAAGGCCAAGAATCTGCGCTCGCGGGTGCGCTCCTATCTTCTGGAGGCCTCGCAGGCCAACGCAAAGACCGGTTCCCTGATGCGCGAGGCGGTCGACCTGGACTATATTCTGGTTGCCAACGAGCACGAGGCACTGGCGCTTGAAAACAACCTCATCAAGCAGCGCAAGCCGCGCTTCAATATCCTGCTGCGCGACGACAAGACCTATCCGTATGTGAAGCTCACGCTCGCCGACCGTTATCCGAAGGTGTTTGTAACGCGCCGGCTGCGCAAGGACGGCGCCGCCTACTATGGCCCTTACTTCCCGGGCAATCTGGCGTACCGCATCGTCGAGCTGATCCACCGCAGTTTTCTACTGCCCAGCTGCAAAGTCGATCTGGCGCGCTACCATCCGCGCGCCTGCCTGCAGTACTACATTCATCGCTGCCTGGGCCCGTGCGTCGAGGGGCTGACCACCCCCGCGGCCTATCAAGACGCCGTGCGCGACGCGCAGCTCTTTCTTGAGGGCCGCCACGCGGAGCTGGAACGCACACTGGCGGCGCGTATGATGGCCGCGGCGGAGGCCGAACAGTTCGAAGCCGCCGCGCGGCTGCGCGACCAGCTCTCGACGGTGCATCAACTACAGGAGAAGCAGCGTATCGCGACGGCAGAGCTGGATGACGATGCCGACGTGTTTGGCTACCACTTTGAAGACAGCGCGCTTGCGGTCAATCTCTTCCACATGCGCAACGGAAAGATCGTCGATCGCCGCGAGTTTTTCTGGGAAGATCTCGAGGTGCCGGAAGGCGGCGGGCAGGTCTTCGAAGCGGGCCAGGTCTTCTCCGCGCTGCTGAAGCAGCTTTATATCGACCAGCATTATGTGCCGCGCACGATTCTGGTTCCGGTTGAATTCGACGACCGTGAATCGCTGGCGGCGCTGCTGGCGGAGCGGAGCGGCCACAAGATCGAGATTGCCGTGCCGCAGCGCGGCGAAAAACGCTCGCTTGTGGATCTTGCCGGGCAGAACGCCAAACAGAGCTACACGCAGCGATTCCGCGTGCTTGAGCCCTCGCGCAAGGCAGTGCAGGAGGCGCTGGCCGACGTACTGATGCTTTCAGAGCTGCCGCGGCGCATTGAATGCTTCGATATTTCGCACATCCAGGGCGCCGAGACCGTAGCTTCGATGGTGGTGTGGGAAGACGGCAGGATGAACAAATCAGCTTATCGCAAGTTCAAGGTGAAGACGGTTGCCGGGGTCGACGATTTTGCCTCGATGCGGGAGGTGGTGGAGCGCCGCTACCGGCGTCTGAAGGATGAGGAGCAGGCGATGCCTTCCCTGGTCCTGATCGACGGCGGTCCGGGCCAACTGCACGCCGCTGCCGAGGCCCTGGAGTCTCTTGGATTTACCACGCAGGCACTGGCATCCATCGCCAAGAAGGAAGAGATCATCTATCTCTACGGCAGCGAAGACGAGCCCATTGTTCTCGACCGGCGCTCGCCGGTGCTGCACCTGGTCCAACTGATCCGCGACGAAAGCCATCGCTTCGCCATCGGTTATCACCGCCAGCGGCGCGCGATGCGGGACCGGGACTCCGAACTGCTGAACATTCCCGGCGTAGGAGCACAGACGCGCCAGCGCCTGCTCACACACTTTGGAAGCTTGCGAGACGTGCAGCAGGCAACGGCAGAGTCTCTTGCGGCCGTGGTCAGCCGAAAGACCGCAGAGAACATCTGGCGGCATTTCCACGAGCAGCAACCGGCAGTCTGAGCGCCGGTTCCCCATCAAGGCCGCGGTTGCAACCGGCGCGGCACAAAGCCCACGGAGGACGCCGGAAGCCGATCGAGCGGCACGGCGAGCCCGCGGGCGGATGCATCGGCAACCGTCGGGGATGATGCCGCGGCAGGATGCCTCTACTCCGCCCGCACCAGTTGGCGCTTGTGGACCTCGATGCGGCGGCTGCAGGCATAGCAGTAGAAGGCATCGAGCGGGCCGACACTGGCGATCCTGACCCCGCACCAGGGGCAGTTGCCGCGCACCGCACTGAC
>JAKCDN010000292.1 GCA_021841795.1 Acidobacteriota bacterium
GGGGGCGCAAGAGGCCGTGCGCGGCACGCTCTATGGCGGCTGCCTGAGCATTCTGGTATCGCTGCTGGGCACGCGCTGGGAGCCGGCGACGGAGGGCAAGCTGCTGTTTATTGAAGACACCGGGGCCAAGCCGTACCAGATCGACCGCATGCTGTGGCAACTGCGCGCGGCGGGCAAGCTGGCGGGTGTGCGCGGGATCGTGTTTGGCGAGATGCTGGATTGCGGGCAGCCGGGCGAGGAGTCGGACCTGCTGCCCCGCGCCATTCTGAGCGCACTCGATGGGCTGGAGGTTCCGATGGCGATTGGGCTGCGATCAGGGCACGTATCGCGGCAGAACGTGACACTTACATTCGGCGTAGAGGCGGAGCTGGCAGTGGGCGAGGAAACGAGGCTGAGCCTGACGGAAGCGGCGGTGGCAAAGTGACCTCAACACCGCGCCACATTCATCTGATCGGCATCTGCGGCACGGCGATGGCATCGCTGGCGGGCCTGCTGCAGCTAAGAGGCCACCGCATTACCGGTTCGGACAAGGCGGCGTACCCGCCGATGAGCGACCTGCTCGGCGCGCTCGGCATTCCGATTCTGGAGCCGTACGCGGAGACGAACCTGACGCCGAGGCCGGATCTGGCGGTGATCGGCAACGCGATTTCGCGGGGCAACCCGGAGGTGGAGCGGGTGCTGGACGAGCGCATCGCGTTTACGTCGATGGCCGCACTGCTGCGGGAGGAGTTCCTTAGCGGGCGCTCGCCGCTGGTGGTGGCGGGCACGCATGGCAAGACCACGACCACCTCGATGCTGGCGTGGATCTACCAGAGCGCGGCGGGCGGAGATCCGGCGCAGGAGCCATCGTTTTTGATTGGCGGCGTGGCGGAGAACTTTGGATCCAGCTTCCAGCTTCGCCCCACGCAGCCGTTCATTCTTGAAGGCGACGAATACGACACGGCCTTTTTCGACAAGGGCCCCAAGTTTCTGCACTACTTTCCCGATGCGCTGATTCTGACGCACGTCGAATTCGACCATGCCGATATTTATGCGGATCTGGATGCGGTGAAGACCGCGTTCAAGCGGCTGGTGAACCTGGTGCCGCGGCGAGGGCTGATTGTGGCCTACGACGGCAGCGAAAACGTGACGGAGTGCGTGAGCCGGGCCTTTTGCCGCGTGGAGCGCTACGGCTTCAGCGACGGCGCGCACTGGCGCATCCGCAATCTGCGCTACGTGGACGGACAGACGCGATGGGAGGTGGATTGCGGGCAGCGGGCCTGGGCCGAGTTCAGGATGAACCTGGCGGGCGAGCACAATGTGCTGAACGCGACGGCGGCAGCGGCACTGGCCGCGGGGCAGGGCGTGGCGAAGGACGCGATCGCGGCGGCGCTGGCCACGTTTAAAAGCGTGAAGCGCCGGCTGGAGGTGCGGGACCGGATCGAGGGCATCACGCTGATCGAGGACTTTGCGCACCACCCGACGGCGATCCGCGAGACGCTGCGGGCGCTGCGGGCGGTTTACCCCACGGGACGCATCTGGGCAGTGCTCGAACCGCGATCGAACACGCTGCGGCGCAAGGTGCTTGCGGGCGATCTGGTGGCGAGCCTGCGCCGCGCGGACCGCGTGGTTCTGGCGGGCGTTTACCAGCAGGAGCGCATTCCCGAGGCGGAGCGGCTGCATCCCGAGGAGATTGTGAGCGCGTTGAATGCGGCCGGGACGCCGGCGGAGCTGCAACCCAACGCCGATGCGATCGTGAACGCGCTGGCCGCGCAGCTTGCAGCCGGCGATGTGGTGGCAATGCTGTCGAATGGCGGATTCGACGGCATCTACGCCAAGCTGCCCGCGCGTCTGCGGGAGCTGCATGCGAAAGACGGCGCATGACGGCAAGGCCGGAGAAGACGCGGCCCGCCGGGCCTGGGGATAAGGCCGAGGGACACGACGCCTCCGGTTCCATTTGAGGGCAGACATGATCCGGTCATTGCTTTTTCTCGTCAACATGGTGGCGCTGGGCATCCCTTCGGCGCTGTTGTTTATACCCTGGTGCCGACTGACGGGGAATGTGCTGCCGCTGTACAAAGCGACGCGGCTGATGTTGTCTTCAAGCTGCCGGATCGCCGGGGTGCGCCTGAGGCCGGAGGGTTTGGAGCGGATTCCGCGCGACCGTGCGTGCATTTTCATGTCGAATCACGTTTCCAATCTTGATCCGCCGGCGCTGATTGCGCTGATTCCGGGACGGACCTCGGCTTTTATGAAGCGTTCGCTGATGAACCTGCCGATTCTGGGAACCGGATTCAGGCAGGGCGAGTTTATTGCCGTCGATCGCACGGGGAGCCGCGCGGATGCGCAGCGCAGCGTGGCCGAGGCGCAGCGGGTGCTGGGAAAAGGCGTGCACATCACAACATTCGTGGAGGGCACGCGCTCGCCTGACGGGCGGATGCTGCCGTTCAAGAAGGGGCCATTCTTCCTGGCGATGGCGTCGGGCGCGCCGTGCATACCGGTCTCGATCCACGGCACGGAGACGATTCTGCGGAAAGGGAGCAAACGCATCCATCCCGGCGAGGCGCACGTGGTGTTTCACGAGGCGATCGACCCCGCCGGTTATGCCACGCGCGAGGAGCTGATGAAGGCGGTGCGCACGGCGATTGCGTCGGGGCTGCCGGAGCGCATGCGCGCCTGAGCCGGCGAGTGCGATACTTGGCTTGAAGTCGCCCGCACGCGCAATATGATTGTTTCACTCGCGGTTTTCGTGACCATCGCCGCGCTGGCGCTGCCGGCAGCGGTGGTGCTGATTCCCTACACGCTGCTGAGCGGCAATGTGACGCCTTTGTATGCGACGGGCCTGTGGATCACACGGACGGCGATGCGAGTGGCGCACATCGGCATCACAATTGAGGGCCGCGAGAACATTCCCGCAGGCCGCGCGTGCATTTTTATGGCGAATCACGTTTCCAATCTGGACGCGCCTGTGCTCATCTGCAACCTTCCGGGGCGCACGTCGGTATTTCTGAAGCGCTCACTGATGAAGCTGCCGGTTCTCGGCTATGCCTTCAAGCTGGCCGAGTTCATTCCCGTGGACCGCGACGGCGACGCGGAGAGCGCGCGGCTGGCGGTTGCCGACGCCCTCGGCGTGTTCGCGGACGGCCTGCACATCACGACCTTTGTCGAAGGGAAACGCTCGCCGGACGGACGGCTGCTGGCGTTCAAGAAAGGCCCGTTCTATCTGGCCAAGGACGCGGAGGCGCCGTGCGTGCCGGTTTCCATTTACGGGACGGAACAGATACTGCCCCGGGGGAGCTCGCGCATGCATCGGGGCACGGCGCACGTTGTGTTTCATCCGCCGATCGATCCGGCCGGATACGCAACGCGGGAGGAGTTATCGAACGCGGTGCGCGCGGCGATTGCGTCGGGGCTGCCGGAGTGGATGCGCGGGTAGCCTGGCGGGGAGCGAACGACGGAGGGATGGATTTGCCGGCCCGGCCGAAATGGGCAGCGCGGACGGTTGCGTATACTTCCACCATGCCGTTTGAGCCTGTATCGCGCCGCCGCTTTTTGACCGGGTCGGCATTGACATCTCTCACCCTGGCCACGCGCGGGATGTTTGCCGCCGGCGGGCCGTCTCCGATCACGGTCAACAGCCCGTGCGGCCCACTCACCGGGAGCCAGGCAGCGGGAATCAGGATCTTTCGCGGGGTTCCATTTGCCCAGCCGCCGACCGGGGCGCTGCGCTTCAGGCCGCCGGTTGCGGTGAAACACTGGACGACGCCGCGGGATGCAACCCTGCCGGCGCCTTCGGCGATGCAACCCGGAGGCGCGGCCACGAGCCACAGTGAGGACTGCCTCTACCTGAACATCTGGGCGCCGGCAGGCAAGGGCCCGTTTCCGGTGTATGTGTGGATCCATGGCGGCGGTTTTACGGGCGGGTCGGCCAACGATCCTCACACGGACGGCAGCGTGCTTGCGGCGCAGGGCATTGTTGCGGTCAGCGTCGCCTACCGCCTGGGAGTTCTGGGATTTCTGGACCTGGAGCCGCTGCTGGGCGCGGGATATGCCGGCAGCGCCAACAACGCGCTGCGGGATCTGATTGCGGCGCTCGAGTGGATCCAGGAGAACATTGGGGCGTTCGGCGGCGACCCTGGGCGGGTGACGATCGGCGGGGAATCCGCAGGCGCAAAGCTGACCGACGTGCTGATGGGGACACCGGCGGCGCGGCCGCTTTTTGCCCAGATGATCTCAGAGAGCGGCGGGGCCGAGCGAGTGACGACGCACGAGCTGGCACTGAAGGTTGCC
>JAKCDN010000293.1 GCA_021841795.1 Acidobacteriota bacterium
CCGCGCCGCGTCCTCCTCCTGCTGCCGCGCGGCCGCCAGCTCATGATTCACCGTGTCCAGTTCGATGTAGGTCGTCGACGCATCCAGGGCCGCCTGCTCCTGCGCATCCTTCAGCGCCAGTTGCGCCGATTGCAGCCCCGCCCGCGCCGCATGAATGTACTGGATCTGCGGCATGGAGAAGACCAGCGACTGAACCGCGCTGTCCCAGATCGTCGGCAGCGATCCCGTGAAGCCAACATCTCGGAATGCCGGTAGCCCCGAGCCAAAGGAGAGGGACGGAATGAACGCGTCACGGCTTTCGTTTAACTGTGCCACCGCCTTCTGCACATCGGCCTGCGCCAGCCGTACCGGCGCGCTCTGCTTCTGAGCCAGTTCCACCACCGTGGTCAGAGACACCTGTGCCTGCGCTGCCGTCGCCAGTCCCGCCAGCGCCAGTCCCGCCAGCGCCAGTCCCGCCAGCGCCAGTCCCGCCAGCGCCAGTCCCGCCAGCGCCAGCCTCCATCCGCGGCGCGTATTGTTCACTGCCTTCACCGTTGATCCTCGCTTCGATCCTTTGCGCCCGGTATCCCGTCGCATCCCGGATGCGCCATCCTAGATCCCGGAATCCTGCGCCGGGTTGAACTCCCGCGCCATCGCCGCCGCCGCCGCAAACTCGCGCCGGGCTCCGGCCGCATCGCCCAGTTGTTCCTTCAGCCGTCCCAGCCGCTCGTGTGCCACAAACGCCGGTCCCTCTTCGTTCAGCGATGAGCTCGCCAGGTAGTCCTCCAGCATCTTCGCCGCCAGCCCCGGATTCCGCCGCGCCTCCATCAGCACTCCCGCCCCGTCGTACAGCGCCACGCCCGGATGCGCCTCCCGTGCCGCCGCGCTCACGCAGCTCTGAATCGCCGTGTCCAGATCGCTCCAGCGCCGCCGGCTGCGGTAAAAACTCGCCAGCACCGTCCACTGTTCCGCCGCATGCTGGCTCGCGGCGATTGACTCCTTCAGATCCTGTTCCGCGCTCGCGTAGTCCTTGCGCGCCATCGCGATGTTCGCCCGCAGCTCATAGGCCTTCGCCGCATTCACCTTCTCCAGTTGCGCCGCGATCGCCTCCGCCTTGTCCAGCCCGCCGCCCACAATGCCCGGCGCGTCTTTGTAGAATTGGCCCAGGTCCGAGAGCGCCCCCGCATTGCGCGGATCCAGTTGCACCGCCCGCTCAAACTCGATGCGCACCCGCTTGCCCAGTGAGTACGCTGACAGAAACGACGCCCGGCTGGCCTTTTCGCCCAGCGCCCGTCCCAGCCACATGTGATCGATCGAGCTGTTCGGATCCAGCCGCACCGCCTGCTCGCATGCCCGCGCCGCGGCATCCCATTGCTCCAGCGTATAGCGCACCCGGCAGATCAGGTTCTGCGCCTCGGCTGCTCCGGGCCCCTGTGTCGGCAGCGCCGTCAGAATCCCTAACGCGCGATCCGCTTCGCCCGCCTGCAGCGCCGCGTTGCCCGCTGCCAGCGCCGCTGTCGGCATCTGGCCCCACGCCGCTCCCGCCGCCAGTGCCAGCCACGCCGCCGTCAGCGTCATGCGCCGCATTGCACGCCTCACCGGATTTCCTTGATCGGTAACCCCTCTTGCAGGGGCTGTCCGTTGGTCGTGCCCGTGGCCACGTAATCGCCCTCCTCTAATCCGGAGAGGATCGGCACCTGGGTCAGGTTGGGCGCTCCAATCGTCACGTCAACCCGCTTCAGCTCATCCCCTGCGATCTTGTACACAAAGTATTTCCCGTTCTGTTCGTGCAGCGCGTCCCGCGGCATGCTCAGCGCATTCGGCTCGCTTGCCGTCGTCACCGTCACCGTCACATTCGTCGCCGGCAGCAGATCGTCTTCGTTGCCGTCGATCGCCACCAGCACTTCGCCCACGTTGCGCGTCGTGTAGGTCACCACGGTCACCGGAAGCCGCACAATGTGCCCGTGCCATTCCCGGTCGGGCTTCGCATCCCACTTGATCGTTACCTCTTGTCCCAGCGCCAGCTTGCCCAGGTCCGGCTCGTCAAAGTACCCGCGCACCCGTTCCTTGTGCAGATCGGCCATCTCCACCAGCAGCTTGCCCGTCTCTTCGTACTCCTGGGGCGCCGCGTCCATGGTATAAATCGTCCCCGTAATCGGCGCATAGATCGATGTCTGCGCCTCCGTGTGCTGTGCCGCCGCCAGCGCCGCCTGCGCGTCCTTCAGCGCCGCCTGCGCCCGCGCAATGTCGCTCGCCGAATACCGGTGCTGGGCCGTCTGTTCCGTCGCGTGCAGGCTGGCCCGCGCCGCATCCAGCCGCGCCCGCGCCGCCGCCACCTCGCCCGGCGCCGCGGCTCCCGTCGCCGCCAGCTTGGTCAGCGCATCCAGTCCCCGTTGCGCCTGTTCCAGCGTCAGGCGGTCCTGTTCCATCTCGGCCGCCGATGCCTGGCGTTCGGCCTGCGTTCCATTGTGGGTCGCCGCGTCATACGACGCCTGTGCCGCCTTCACCGCGCTCTCCGCGCTTGCCACCTGCGCCCGTGCCGCCACATCGTCCAGCGTCAGGATCAGTTGACCGGCCCGCACCGTGTCGCCTTCCTGCTTGTAGATCGCCTTCACCGTCGTTGAGGTGGGGCTGTAAAACTGGTACTTGTCCACCGGCTCCACGCGCCCCGTGTTGCTCACCGTGTTCTGGATCAACGCGTGTTCCACCCGCGCCACGTGCACCGGCAACCGGTCCCGCAGCAGGTACCGCGCCGCGAAAAACACGGCGATCAAAAAAATCGCCGCACCCACCCACAGCCGTTTCCGGCCTTGTTCCGTTCTTGCTTCTGCCATGCCGTTAACCAGAGTCAGTATATAAGACTCGAAAACTTGAGCTTACGATTCAGTCAAATCCAATCCGCTCGCGCACCCGCCCCCAGCGCCGCAAAGCCCGCCCGGGCCCTCATTCCCGCTAAAATACTCTCATGTCCACCCGCTACACCGACGCTCATGCCAAAGCCGGTCTCGACTTCAGCTTTCCCGCCATTGAAACCTGGCACAATCAGTTCCCCGGCTACGAAATCCAGATCGACGACCCCGAACTGACCTCCGTCTGCCCCAAAACCGGCCTGCCCGACTTCGGCGTTCTCACCATCCGCTACATGCCCCGTGAGCGCTGCCTCGAGCTCAAATCCCTCAAGGAATATCTCTTCTGCTACCGCAACCTCGGCATCTTCCAGGAAAACATCGTCAACCAGGTTCTTGAAGATATCGTGAAAGCCTGCGATCCCGTCTGGGCGGTCGTCAAGGGCGAGTTCCGCCCCCGCGGCGGCATCGGCACCACCGTTGAAGCCCGCTGGCCCCGCCCCGCGGTCGCCTGAGGCACTCCGTCCAGGGAATCGCTCTGAAGCCGGCCGTTGTCCCTCGCTGCGGGTCCACTTGCCTTTGCCCTTACCCCCGCCGGCAGCCCAGGCGCGCGCAACCCCCGCTGTGATATTCCTGGTTGCGTCGCCTCACGTTCCCCCTGAGAGAGCCGCGTGCCACGCCTTCTGCGCAAACTGCATCCCCGCGCCAATCCCGCCCTGGGCACGGTCCTCCTGCTCATCGGGCTCAATCTGCTCAACTATCTCGACCGCTACATCCTCCCCGGCGCGCAGCCGCTCATCCAGCGCGAGTTCCACGCCACCGATCAGCAGATGGGCGCCCTCACCACGGCGCTCTTCTTCTTCTACATGTTTGCCGCGCCCGCCAGCGGCTGGCTCGGAGACTGGTTTCGCCGCAAGCCTCTCATCATCACCGGCGCCGTTCTCTGGAGCCTCGCCACCCTTGGCACCGCCTTCGTGCACACCTACTGGGCCCTCTACACCCGCCGCGCCCTGGTTGGTGTCGGCGAGGCCACCTTCGGCATCTATGCCCCCGCCGTCCTCTCTGACTTCTATCCCGAGCGCGAGCGCAACCGTATCCTCTCCATCTTCTACCTCGCCATCCCCGTCGGCGCCGCTCTAGGCTATCTCGCGGGCGGGGAGCTCGGCAGCCTCTGGGGCTGGCGTCGTCCCTTCCTCATCTGCGCTCTGCCCGGCCTCCTCATCGCTGCCCTCTACGCCCTCTGGGGCCGTGAGCCCCAGCGCGGCGCCAGTGACCGCTACCGGCGCGACCCGGCCCGCGCCCGCCGCGATGCCTCGCCGCCTCTCGCCGGCTTTCTCCGCGACCGCCTTCTGATCTTCAGGAATCCCGCCTTCCTTACCGCCACCTTCGGCCTCGCCGCCATCACCTTTGCCCTCGGCGGCATCTCCGCCTGGGTTCCCACC
>JAKCDN010000294.1 GCA_021841795.1 Acidobacteriota bacterium
CCACATCGCCGAGAAACACCGGACGACCTTGAGCAACCGACACGACAACGGATTCCAGATCTTTTGCGCTGGTGAACAGGTTGCCCGCATCGACGCGGATCTCCTGGTTGTTCTCGGCAAAGCTGCCAGCCTGCAGTGCGGCATTGGCCGCCTGCAGCCGGCCAACAATGGTCATGGGCGACAAGCCGTAAGCATTCAGCTTAGCCGTACTGAGGACCACCCGCATGACGCGCGGCAGGCCGCCGATTACGCTGGTCTCGGAGACATCGGGAATCTGTTTGATGTTGTACTGGACTTCGTCGGCAAGGGTGCGAAGCTGATAGGAGTTGTAATGCTCGCCCCAGAGCGTGAGCGAAAGAATCGGCACGTCGTCGATGGATCGCGCTTTGATGATGGGCTGCGAGACTCCGGGAGGCATCCTGTCGAAGTTCGAGTAGAGCTTGCTGTAAACCCGGATGAGCGCCTCTTCCTGGGGCGTGCCGACGAGGAAGCGAACAATCACAAGGCTCTGCCCGGGGCTCGAAGTCGAGTAGACATATTCGACGCCGGATATCTGATGCACCAGGCTTTCGATGGGCAGAGTAACCCGCTGCTCCACTTCGGCCGGCGACGCGCCGGGCATGGCGGTAACGATGTCAAGCATGGGCACGAGAATCTGCGGATCCTCTTCGCGCGGGATCATCGCAATGGCAAAGGCGCCCAGGATCAACGAAGCGATCACGATGAGCGGCGTGAGCTTCGAATTCAGGAAGGCGTGCGCCAGGCGGCCTGCAAGGCCCAAACCTGCATGTTTGGAGCTCTGGTTCATGGCTGAACCTCATTCTCTGCATCGATGCGCTTGCCGGCCAGATCGCGATCGGCGGGATTATTCACAAGCTTCTCGCCACCCGAGATACCCGACAGCACTTCCACCAGGCTGCCTTGCGCCGGGCCCAAGGTTACATAGCGGAGCTGCGCCACACCGTTGCTATCGACCACGTAAGCACACTCTAACGATCCACGTGCAACCACTGCCGAAGCGGGTATGAGAATGGCCTGATGGGATCCGGTTGGGATGAGCGCCGTGCCATACATGCCGGCACGGAGAAGCTTCGAGGGGTTGAGCCCGATCTTGATGGTGAAGGAGCGGCTTTGGGGATCGGCGGCAGGAACAATCTCCGTTACTTTGCCGGTCTCTCCATCCAGTTGCGCGCCATCGACGTTGACGGGAAGCGTCATGCCGAGACGCACTGCTCCTATCGCCGACTCGTCGACGTTGGCGTCGAGCTCGAGTGGTCCGTCACGATCGATCTGCAGCAAAGGCACTCCGGGAGCAGCCATGGCACCAGGATCGACCAGACGCGCCGAAATAACCCCGGCGAATGGAGCGCGGATGTGGGCATAGGCAAGCATGGCATGGGCGCTCGACGCCTGAGCCCTGGCCGCGCCGGTCTGCGATTTGAGGGCGGCGACCTGGGCCGCGGCAGACTGGGCCCGGCGCGTCACCTCATCCATTTCCTGCGGGCTGACGCTCTTCTGCGCCTGGAGCTGCTGATAGCGCGCCAACGTGCTCGAAGCCAGATCGGCGCTGGTGGCAGCGGCCTGCTGTTGGCCTTCAGCGGCACTGACGGATGCATCGGCCTGCGCAGCCGAGGCGCGCAGCGTAGCATCGTCGAGGATGGCGAGGGTCTGGCCTGCGGCCACGCGGTCGCCCTCGTGCACCAGAACCTGTTCCACCCGGCCCATCACCTGAGCCGAAAGCATTGAAGTCTCGCGCGCGTGCAGAGTCCCGACAGCACTAAGGCTCACCGGCATCTGCCGCAACTGGCTCTGGACGACCTGAGCCGCCACCGTTTGCGCAGGCGCCGGCTTAGCCGCTTCGTCCGAGCGGCAACCGGTCACCACCACCGCAACTGCCGCCAGCAGACATCCTGATAGAACATGCTTCATTGCAATCCCTCCGCCGCATCGGGCGTCAACGTTCCCGTCGCGAATAGTAATTGAGCGTATGCCATGGCGTTGCCATAGACGGCATGCCAGTAGTTGGTCTGGCTCTGCCGCTCGGCATCCTCAGCGCGCAGCAGATCGGTAATCGTAGCCAGTCCCGCGCCGTAGCGGTTGCGCAGAATGCGCAGGCTCTCGGCCGACTGGTCGAGTGCGGCCTTGGCGGTCTGGATCGAAAGCTGCGCTGTCTGGAGAGCGATGTGCGCCTGGGTTACCTGGAGCTGCACCTGCTGCCTGTAGGAGGCGACCTGGGCATCGATCCGCTCGCGTGCGGCGACCTCATGCTGGAGCTGCGCGCGCTTGCTGAAAGGCGCAATATCGAGGGTGATCTGGGCACCGGCCACCCAGTTGTTGCCACCAGCGCCGGCAAAAGTTGGCCGGTCCTGCTCCCAGTTGCCATAAGCGGAGATACGCGGGCCAAAGCTCAATTTGGCGGCGCTCACCTGCCCAGACTGTGCCGACTCGGCCTGGCTCAGCGCCTGAAAATCGGCGCGGGTTTTGAAGGCAGCATCGAGATCGGCATCCAGCGCGGTCTCGGGAAATTCGTGCGGCGCGATGGGAGCGAGTTCGGTCTTCTTCAGGGCCGGCATGCCCATAGCCATGCGCAACTGCGCCCAGGCCATCTCCAAGTCGCCTTGCGCGGCGATCAGCTCCTGCGTCCGCGCGGCAACGTTCACTTGAGCCGACATCCGGTCGGATTCGACGGCAAGCCCTGCATTTACATGATCACTGACAGAGCCGAGCAGGGCCTGCGCGGTCTCCTGCTCGCGCTGCGCGATCGCTACCTCCCGCTCCGCGTAAAGCACGCTCTGGTAGGCCTGAACCACATCGAGCACAACCTTCTGGTTAACAGCCTTCGCCGCGGACTCTGAGCTTTTTCTCATCAGATCGGCACTGTGAATCTCTTTCTGCGTCCGGAACGAGTCAAACGCCAGCCATTGGCCGGAGAAACGCGAGGCAAAATTGCCGACCGGCTGGGGGCGGTTCAGCGCGTTCACAGCAAAGTCGGCCTGGGTAAAGGCCTGCTGACGCAGCTTTGATCCAAACACATACACGGGATCGTCTCCACGCGAGATGTCCTCGGTAAAGTTCAACTGGGGAAGCAGTTGCGTCCGCGCCAGCGCGGCATTGGCACGGGCTTCCCGCATCCCGGCTCCCGCCTGTCGGGCCTCAGGATTCATGCCCAGAGCCTGATCGATCGCGCGCTGCAGGGTTAACGGCTCCTGCGCCGCGGCCGCTCCGCCTGCCACAACGAAGAGAACCGCCAGGCAAAGGGCCTTTGAGATTGGAAGATTCAACATTGTGGATTCCTTCTCCGGTGCGTTCATAGAGAGAAAGTCACGCTACCGGGCAGTCGTTACAACGAAAGCTTAGATTTTTTAGAAATAGGGCAAATGCTTAACGCTGTGACCACCGTCACGGCAGCAAAAGCCTGCACGGTTTTGGATACATTTGCCGGCAGGGCGACTAACCGCGCTCTCGATGCCCTCAAAGATGCCGTCTAATCATCAAACCCCGAATACAAGAAGAGAAAGGATCTGAACCATGTGTGAAACAGCCAGCCATCTGCCCTTGATCGGAGAGGACGCCCCCGCGTTCGAAGCCGAGTCCACCCAGGGCCACATCAATTTCCCCGCCGACTACAAAGGCAAATGGGTCATATTCTTCAGCCATCCGGCGGACTTCACTCCGGTCTGCACTACCGAGTTCATGACCTTTGCCGCTATGCAGGATGAGTTTCGAAACCTGAACTGCGAACTGGTTGGGCTCTCGATCGACAGTACCTTCAGCCATATCGCATGGCTGAGGACGATTCGCGAGCGCGTCTCCTTCCGCGAGCACAGCCAGGTGGAAGTTACGTTTCCTGTGATCTCCGATCTCACCATGAATGTGGCCCGCGCCTACGGCATGCTGCAGCCCTCTGCCAGCACCACCCAAGCGGTTCGCGCCGTGTTCTTCATCGATCCCCAGAGCAAGGTCCGGGCAATTCTCTACTATCCCCTGAGCAACGGGCGCAACTTCCAGGAGATCAAGCGGCTCCTGGCTGCCATGCAGACAACAGACAAGCATGGCGTGGCCACGCCGGCCGACTGGATGCCCGGCGAAGAGGTAATCGTTCCGCCACCTGGCTCCTGCGGAGCTGCCCGGGAGCGCGTGGAATCGAAGGATCCGTCGATACGCTGCGTGGACTGGTTCCTGTGCTTCAAGAAGCTCCCAGGCGAGGGGCCGGAAGAAGCCACCAAATCCGGCGCGGCAGCAGACTAATATGCACCGTTTACC
>JAKCDN010000011.1 GCA_021841795.1 Acidobacteriota bacterium
CTGGGCATGTTCGATCCGCCGGCGGCGGTGCCATTCAACGCAATTCCCTACTCCGAGGTGGACTCGGCGGCGCACCGGGCGCTGGCGCTGGAGGCGGCGCGGGAGTCAATGGTGCTGCTGAAGAACCGTGAGGGTGCACTGCCGCTGGGGCCGTCGGTTCGCAAGCTGGCGGTTGTGGGCCCGACGGCGGACCTGCTGGAGTCGATCGAAGGCAACTACAACGGCGTGGCCTCGCATCCCGTGTCTCCGCTGGAGGGAATGCGCAAGGAGTTTGGCAGCGGGAACATCCTGTACGCGCCGGGTTCGATCCTAGCCGACGGCACGCCGGCGCCGATTCCCTCGGCGTATCTGCGCACGGATGCGTCGCTGAAGACCGAAGGGCTGAAGGGCGAGTACTTCGACAACCTGCAACTGGAAGGCGCGCCGAAGCTGGAGCGGGTGGACGCGCGCATCAACTTCGACTGGAACCGGGTGGCGCCGGCGCCGGGTTTTGCCACGACGGCGTTCTCAGTACGGTGGACCGGAGAGCTGCTGCCGCCGGCGCCGGGCGACTATGTGCTGGACGTGCGCGGCCCGCGTGCGTTCATGGCGGCGGGGACCGGCGCAGGCGCGCAGAGCGACCGCATCCGGCTCTACATCGACGACCGGCTGGCGATGGACAGCCACAGCAATCCGGCCAACGCGAAGCTGCATTTTGCCGATACGCATCCGCACGCGATCCGCATCGAGTACGTGCATACTCCCAACGACCGCATGGTGGACCTGGAGTGGACGCCGCCGACGGACAGCCTGCTTGCCGAGGCGGTGCAAGCCGCGAAGACATCCGACGCGGTGGTGGCTTTTGTGGGACTATCGCCGAACCTCGAAGGCGAGGAGATGAACGTGCACGTGGACGGTTTTGACGGCGGCGACCGGACCAGCATTGCCCTGCCGGCGGCGCAGGAACGGCTGCTGGAGGCCGTGGGCGCGACCGGCAAGCCGCTGATTGTGGTTCTGGTGGCGGGCAGCGCGGTGGCAACACCGTGGGCGAACGAGCATGCGGATGCGCTGCTGGCGGCGTGGTATCCGGGCGAAGAAGGCGGTGATGCGATTGCGGAGACGCTGAAGGGCACGAATAATCCGGCGGGGCGTTTGCCGGTCACGTTTTACCGCTCGGTCAGCGACTTGCCTGCGTTTACCGACTACTCGATGAGCAACCGCACCTATCGCTACTTCAAGGGGCCGGTGGAGTACCCGTTCGGCTATGGACTGAGCTATACGCATTTCACGTACGGCGCGCCGGAGGTGAGCAGGGCGGCGATTCGCGCCGGCGAGCAGGTGACGGTGACGGCCGAGGTGCGGAACAGCGGCGCGCGCGACGGCGACGAGGTGGCGGAGCTCTACATTCAACCGCCGCAGACGGCGGTTTCACCGCGCGTGGAGCTGGAGGGATTCGAGAGGGTGCATCTGCGCGCGGGCGAAGCAAGGCGGGTGGTTTTTACGCTGACGCCGCGGCAGTTGAGCGAGGTGGACGAAAAGGGCAAGCGGGCGGTGATGCCGGGCGATTATGCGATCTCGGTATACGGTGGACAGCCGGAGGCGGAGACGCCCAGGGCGACGGTGCGCATTGCGGGAACCGCGGCGCTGCCGCAGTGAGAGGCCGCGGGCGAAAGAGCAAGGCCGGGGTGACTGGCAGGCAGGTTTGAGCCGGCCGACGGCCGATCGAGTATAGTGCAGAACAGGATCATCTCATCTTCCCCTTGAGGAGCCCTCATCATGTCAGAACCAGTTGTTGCCCAGAAGAGCCCGTACCCGGTTGCAGTTGAGGCGGGAAAATCGTACCACTGGTGCGCGTGCGGCCGCAGCGCCAACCAGCCCTTCTGCGACGGAAGTCACAGGGGCAGCGAATTCACGCCGGTCAAGTACGAGGCCACGGAGTCAAAGACGGTATACCTGTGCGGATGCAAGCACACGGGCAACCGGCCGATGTGCGACGGCAGCCACGCGAAGCTGTAACCGGGAGCAGGCGCGGCGGCAAGGGACAGTGCCGCGCCCAAGAATACGGCGCCAGGAAACGGAGCCGGCCAGCGAACGGAGTTCACTGGCCGGCGGATGTCGGGGCGATGCTTTACGCCTGAGGAGCCTGGGTCAGCCTGGGCTTGGGCGGTTCTTTTTTGCCCGGGGCGAGGATGGCGTGCAGGATGGTGCCTTCCATGCGCGGCATGAACTCGACCACGCCGGCGTCGCCGATGTCCTGAATGAGGCGGTTGATGATGTTGTAGCCGAGCTCGCGGTGGGCCATCTGGCGGCCACGGAAGCGCAGGCTGGCCTTGACTTTATCGCCCTCGCCGAGGAAGCGAACGGCCTGATTTTTCTTGGTCTGGTAGTCGTGCTCGTCAACGGTGACGGAGAACTTGACTTCCTTGATGGTGATGACTTTCTGGCGTTTGCGCGCGGCGCGCTCGCTTTTTTCCTTTTCGTAGAGGAAGCGGCCGTAGTCCTGGATGCGGCAGACGGGCGGAACAGCGTTGGGCGAGACTTCAACCAGGTCAAGGCCGCGCTCGCGTGCGACGCGGAGGGCCTCATAGGGCGGGAGAATTCCTAATTGTGCGCCAGTTTCGTCGATGACACGGACTTCGCGCGCGCGAATCCGCTCGTTGATGCGGATAAAAGACTTAGCCGAACGTTTATCGAATGCGATGGTACTCCTCCGAGTGCTGGGCCGAACGGACCGGGGCAAGCGCCGCCGGGGCCGAACAGGCACAAGTGCACCCTGAGTATAGCATTGGCTTGGCGCGGGTGAACAAAGGAGTTATGCGCAGGGGACGGCACTGAGCTGATGCCCGTCATCGAGGCCGGTGATGCGAACCGGCAACAACTGATTGGCGGCGAAGCGGCCCCGGAGCGCGACGGGGAGGAAATTTTCAGTCAGGGAGGCGGTGAAACCGTCCTGGCCGAGGGCGGGCGGCGTGTGCAGGGTGATGGCTTGAAGGGTGCGGCCGAGAAACTGCCGACGGTGCGCGGCGGATTTCTCCGCGGCGAGGGCGCGCAGCGCGGAGATGCGTTCGCCAACGACGGCCGGCTTTACCGGAGCGGCCTGATGCAGCTCCCAGCCGGGGGTTCCGGGACGGGGCGAGAACGGGAACAGGTGCAGGTAGCCGAAGGGGATCTCTCGAACGAAGGCCAGAGTCTGCTGAAACTCTTCATCCGTCTCGCCGGGGAAGCCCACCATGACATCCGCGCCGAGGGTAAGATCGGGCCCGAGCGCGCGCAGGAGCTGGTGGACCTTTTCGGCATAGTGCCAGGGGCGGTAGCGGCGATGCATGCGGCGCAGGACGGCATCGGAGCCGGATTGCAGCGGGAGATGGGCGTGACGGGCGAGGCGAAGGCCGCCGAAAGCGCGCAGGAGGGAGATCAGCTCGGCGCTCCAGTCCATGGGCTCGATGGAGCTGAGGCGAAGGCGGGGCAAGGCGGTGCGCTCGAGGATGCCGCGGACGAGGCCAGCGAGAGACTGGCGGGCGGATGGATCGAAATCGGCTCCCCAGCGCCCCAGATTGATGCCGGACAGGACCAGTTCCTGGCCACCGGCGGCGACAAAGCTGTGGATGCCGCGCATGACGGCATCGAAGGATAGGCTTTGGGAAGGTCCGCGCGTAAGAGGGATAACACAGAAGGTACAGCGGTTGCCGCAGCCCTCCTGAATCTTGAGGTTGGGGCGGGTTTGCTCGCCAGGGGCCAGAGGAAGATGGGTCCACGGCTGATCTTCCAGGAACGAGTGCGCGAAGCGATCGTCGGTCCAGATGGGGGCCGGGACGACGCCCGACGCGGGCTGCCGCGCCGCCGATGCCAGCAGGGATGCGACCGGAAGCAGCGCAGGAGGCGGACACGAAGAAGGCACATCCGGCTGCGCGAGTGCGCGAACGATTTGCGGGGCGAGGGCTTTGTGACTGTTGCCCACGACGGCAGCCACACCAGACATGGCAGCAAGCTCCCGCGGGGCGCGCTGCGCGTAACAGCCGGTGACAACGATCTTTGCAGAGGGATTGCGGCGGTGGGTGCGGCGGATGTAGGCGCGCGCGGCGCGGTCGGCTTCGGCAGTGACGCTGCAGGTGTTCACGACGACCACTTCCTCGGCGAAGGGCTGGCTTTCGCGGAGGGCACGGAGGCTGGCGGCGATGGCTTCGCCATCGGCGCGCGCGGCGCGGCAGCCGAAGTGCTCGATGTGAAAGTCCGGCATCACTTTCAGTGTAGAGCCTGGGTTGCGGCGGCGGGCAAGGCCGAGGATGCAGGTGCGGCGGGCAGGCGGAACGGTGGCGGTGGCGCAACGTGGCGCGTTCACAGCGGTTAGAAGCGCATGCGGAGGCCGAGCTGGATCTGCCGCTCGCGGTAGAAGTTGGAGCCGTTGATGGTGAGCGGCTGACCGAACTCGGGGCTGGGGAGATCGGTTTTGGGATTGATGCGCAGGCCGGTGAGGAAGTTGAGCGACGGGAGGGTGCCGGGGCCGGTGGTGCTGGAGGGCGAAGTGCCGTTCTCGATGGTGTAGCCGGTGGTCTCAATCTGGGTGACGTTCTGGTGATTGAAGAGGTTGAAGGTCTCAGCGAGGAGCTGCAACTGCCGCAATGGGCCGAGATCGAAGCTTTTGGCCAGGCGCAGATCAGTCTTCCACACGTCAGGGTAGCGGAAGGTGTTGCGACCGATGTTGTAGGCAATGCCGTCGTTGCCTAGGCCGTAGATGAGGTTGTCGCCGCCGGAGCCGTTGGGACTGGGACCGAGGCCGGTGACGATCTGGTTATTGAGGCCGTAGAGGGAGGGGATGGAGCCGGTGATGCGGAGCGAGTAAGGCAGGCCGCTGTGGAACTCGCCGACTCCGGAGAGCATCCAGGCGTTGGCGAAGCGGCCAGCGATGCCATGCAGCTTCCAGGGCGAAGAGAGGATTGCCATGGCCGCGGCGGAGTGGCGGACATCGAGGTTGCCGGCGCCATATTGCATCTTCCAGTAGGCGGGGTTGGGATCGACAAGATCGTTGCCGGGCGAGAGCGCGACACCGTCGGGATTCCAGTCCGCGGCATGCGAGTAGGTGTAATGGGCATGAAAGGCGAGGCCGCGGCTCCCGTAGCGGGCGAGCTGGATGGTGGCGGCCTCGTAGGTGGAGTTGGCGCGGCTCTGGATCTGGGTGATCTGCTGATAGTCGGGACAGGGTCGGCCGGGAAAAAGGAAGTTCGACTGCGGCGTGTAATAGGGACAGACGCCCGGGTCAGCGGGCCAGGAGGCGTAGAACGGCAGGGTAAGCTGCGAGGCCTTGATGGGCCCGAGGGCCATGTTTCCGCACTTGCCGCCGGCGCCGGTGGACTGGCCGCCGCTGGTGGCTCCAGGGATGGAGTACGGGGTTTCGTCGCAGATGTTGTAGGTGATGGTCTGGGTGGCGCTGGGGAGATTGAGATTGGTGTCTACGGCGATGGGCAGCCGGCGTCCAAGGTTGACCATGGCGCCGGCGGTGAGCAGGAGGCCACCGGGGAGATGCTGCTCGACTGAAGCCACGGCCTCGTGGACTTCGGCATTGCGAAAGGCGGGCGCAAAGCCGATGGCGCCGGGCATGACGACGGTGGAGGGCCGGCCGGAGAAGACATAGGGGAAGGGCGGCGCGCCGCCCAGGCAGTTCTGGCAATCGTCCTGGGGGCGCATGAAAAATTCGAGGTCGCCTTTGAAGGAGCCGGTTTGCGTAAGAGCGGCTTCGACGGTGGCGTTCTCGACGCGGCCGTAGTACATGCCATAGCCAAAGCGGAGGACGGGCCAGTTGGCGCGCGGCTGTCCCAGCGCGAGGCTGAGGCGCGGCCCCCAATTGTTGCCCAGGGCGGGCAATCTCTGCGTGAAGGGGAGCTGCGGATTGTCGAGGGCAGCGATGGGCGGAGGCAACTGCTCCCGCTCCCAGCGCAGGCCGGCGGCGAGGAGGATCGACTTGCGCGGATGCCATTGCGCAGTGGTAAAGCCAGCCCAGTCGTTGGTGCTGAGATGCCAGTTTGCCGGGCCCATCATCTGGGAGTAGGACGAGTAGCAGGGCAAGGCGCCGAGGCCCATCAATTGATCGCTGGAGGTGTACCAGGGTTTGCCGGTGGCATCGCAGTTGTGGGGATTGCGGGGGTCGAGGGCATCGGAGTAACCGAAGCGCAGAAAGGCCAGGGCGTCGGAGATGAAGCGCGCGACCGTGGGGTAGTGATAGGTGCCGGTCTGGTTGCGCAAGAGGCCGGTGGCGTCGGCGTTGTGGTCCAGCTCGAAGCCGGCCTTAAGGAGCAGGTTGTCGTGCACCCAGTCCAGCGTCTCCTGGGCGTGGTAGAGCTTTTCATCGGGGTAGCTGCCCTGGCCGAAGCGCGCGGGATTGCCGATGGTGAAACCGTAGCGCGAGTCGACGACGATCTGCGGCAACTGGCCGTAGGCGTTGCCAGCGAGGAATGCCTGCTCGAAGGGGGAAGGCGTGTCAGGCCGGACGCTGAGGATGGTTCGCCCGGCAGAGGCTTGGGTTACGGCGAGCAGGTTGGGGGTGAGGAAGGCCTGCCAGCCGGCCATGAGCCACTGCTGGCTGGCATGCGCGGAACCGAAGCTGTGACTGCCGTAGTCGCCGGAGACACGACGGATGCCGCCGCCGGGCGCGTTCCAGTCAGCCCCGGTGGCTTCAACCGTGAGATGGTGGCGCTCGGCCAACTGCCAGTCGATACGCGCAAAGCCGACCCACTGCGCTTCAGCCCGCGGCGCGGGAGCGAGAAGCGACTGAAGCTGGAGCAGGCCGGCAAGAGTGGAGGCCGAGCCGGGAAGTCCGAAGTAGTCGTCATAGGCCTGGGGGATGCTCTCATTCAACTGCGCGCCGAGGAGCTGGGCCTGGGGATAGGTTGGGGGACAGAAGAAGCCCACGCAGAGCGAGGAGCCATCAGTCTGCACCACCGAGCCGATGGGCACCCTGGCCATCGGCATGCCGGGATCGTTGCGGTGGTAGGCATCCAGAGCGGCGAACCAGAAGAGCTTGTCGCGACGGATACGGCTGCCGATGCCGAGCCCCCACACGGACTCATGATCGGGCGGGGTGAAGGGAATCGAGCTGAAGACGGGTTGAGAGGGGATGGGAACGGGATAGGCGGTTGCCGACATGCCGGTGTTCTGGAGCCACTGCGTGAATGGGTTCTGCGCACCCCAGGCGTTCTGGCGGTCGAAGTAGAATCCCTGGCCGTGGAATGCGTTGAGGCCGCGCTCGGTCTCGATGCCGGTGCGTCCGCCGGCGGTGCGGATGCCGGCGCCCTCAACATTTCCGGCGGTGGCGGTGACCTGGTGAATCGCGGCTTCACTGATGCCCAGGCCGCGGCCTCCGTTCCATGACTGGCTCATGGACTGGACGACCGACTCCTGCCGGTCCGCGCCCTGGCTGACGCGCCCCTGCGATGAGGATTCCAGCTCGGAGCCGGCCGTAATACCAAACTGGAGGGAGCGGTTGGAGCCATCGACGGTGACTTCAGCCTGCTCCTGCGAGCCGCGGTAGGAGAGCTGCGACGAACTGGCGCCGGCGGTGGAGGCGGGAGTATCGAGCAGGAACTGCTGCCAGTTGCGGCCGGCGGCAGGGAGCGATTGAATCTGCGCGGCGGTCAGGGTGGTGGTGGTGGAGAGAGCGGCGGGATCGGCGCTTTGCGCGGCAGCGACGACTGGCTGGGGCGGAGCCGGGGTCTGGACCGCATTGGCGCCGACGGAAGGCCTGGAGCCAACAGACGCCGGCGATGCGATGGACTGCGCAAGCGAGAGGATACGCGGCGGCGCCGCAGCAAGCGCAGGCTCCGCCACGACGGACTGGGTCTGGAGCGAGGCGCGGAGGGCAGACGGTGGCGAGAGAGTTTCTGCAGGTTGGGCGCCGGCGATCGAGCGCGCGGAGGGGTGGAAGGTGCGCAGAGGCTGCGGGGCCAGAGAGGCAAGCATGGCGGGACGGTCGAGGTCGAGGTCGAGGGCGAGGGTTGAGCGCGAGGCGCCGGGGGCCACCGTCGCAAGGCTTGCGGGCGCGGCGCCGGAGGATGGAGGGACGATGCCGGAACCAGCAAGCCGCGGTTCCGGCGCGGGAGGCTCAAAGCGCATGGCGGCCTGGAGGCGGACTTCGGCGCCTCCGGTCACCAGGATGCCTTCGAGCTCGCCGCGGCCGAGGCGGGGATCATCGGCCTGGAGCGTGTATTCGCCGGCGGGGAGGCGGGCGAAGCGGAAGACGCCGTTTCTGGAGGTAACCGCACGCAGGACAAGGCCGGTGGCGCGGTGGCGCAAGACCAGGGAGACTCCGGCCAACGGAACGGAGCGCAGATCAGTAAGCCGTCCGGCAAGGGCACCGAAGGAGGGAGATTGCACCTCGACGCGATGCACGGGGGCAGGAACAGCAGCAGGCGCCTGCGCGCGCACGAACCCGCAGAGGCCGAGCAAAAGCGCCCCGGCCGCAAGCCGCATCTTCCAGTTCCACCAAGCCTCGGCCAAGACCCACTCCGCCGCGGCAGATGCTGGGAGAATCGAGAAGAGACCGCACCGGCCCGCTCTGGCGGCGAGTCCGGGAGAGGAGGGAGGGAATCCGGGCTACCCGCCGCACCTGGTGAATACAAAGGAGGTTTGCGAGTGATTCTATGCCTCTTGGGCGGAGCTGAAAAGTAATCTGCATCACAAAGGCCGGGTTGTGCGGAGGCCGGCGACGGCCAATGAGCGGTCCGGCGCGGATTGCGCTCAGGGTGCCGGGGCTCTCGGTTCGATACACTGAAGAGACGGCGCAAGGCGTCTGAGGGAGCCTGATGGGCCGGCGGACCGGAGATTTCGGGTCTGCCTGTTCCCTGCTTTTTTATGTTTATCGATGAAGCGAAGATACGAGTGAAGGCCGGCGACGGCGGGAACGGGTGCATGGCCTTCCGGCGGGAGAAGTTTGTGCCGCGCGGGGGACCATCGGGCGGCGACGGCGGACGCGGCGGCGACGTATACATGGAGTCGACGCAGCGGCATAATACGCTGATCCATTTTCGCTACAACCCGGAGCACAAGGCGCAGCGGGGCGAGCACGGAATGGGGTCGAACTGCACGGGACAGGACGGGCGCTCGATTACGCTGCAGGTTCCGGTGGGCACGGCGCTGTACGATGCCGAGACGGGCGAACTGGTGCACGACTTCAAGGAGCCGGACGAGCGCATTGTGATTGCGCGCGGCGGGCGCGGTGGACGCGGGAACCAGCACTTTGCCACGAGCACGCACCAGGCGCCAAGAGAGCACGAGCTGGGCCGCGCGGGCGAAGAGCGCAATTTCCGCCTGGAGCTGAAGCTGCTGGCGGATGTGGGACTGGTCGGCTATCCCAACGCGGGCAAGTCGACGCTGATCTCGCGGATCTCGGCGGCGCGGCCGAAGATCGCCGATTATCCGTTCACCACTCTGGAACCGAATCTTGGCGTGGTGACGGTGGGCGAGGAGCCGGAGCAGCAATCGTTCGTGGTGGCGGATGTGCCCGGGCTGATCGAGGGCGCGCATCTGGGCGCGGGACTGGGCATGCAGTTTTTGCGGCATATCGAGCGCACGCGGGTGCTGGCGCATCTGGTTGACGTTTCGGATGCGTCGGGACGGCCCGATCCCGTGGAAGATTTCCGAGTGATCAACAACGAGCTGGCGAGCTTTGCCGCCGCCAGCGAACACCCGCTGGCGAAGAAGCCGATGATCGTGGTGGCAACGAAGATCGACGCGGCCAATCCGGAGAAGCTGAAGAAGCTTGCGGCTCACGCCAAGCGGCGGAAGCTGGAGTTTTACGCGGTCTCGGCGGTGACGGGCGAAGGCATCGAAGAGCTGAAATGGGTGCTGGCGCGGAGGGTGCGTCCGGAAGCGCACTGATGGACAGATCGCAAAAGACATCGGGCAGCAGACGGATGCGTCTGCTGCCCGATGTCTTTATGGGGCCGGAGCCGCGGGCGAAGGGCGGCACAGGGCGCGGCTATTTGCACTTGGGGTGCGGGTTCTTGAAGTCAAGGTCAACGGGCGTCCAGTCCGACAGGCGCTTGGCGTCGATCTGGTCGCCGGTCGGGTTCATGGGCAGCGAGGAGCGCGTAAGGGCCACGGAGATTTTGACCTTGCCGTTGATGCAGTAGGCGCCGAGCATCTTGGCCAGGTCGGAGCTGGCCCTGTCAACGTAGTCGGCAGGCAGCGAGCCCTGCGGGCCGTTGATATCGACGGCGGCCAGGGTCATGAAGTTCATGACGGGGCCGTCGCTCTTGGCCTTGGAAGAGTCGAACTGGACGACGAGGTCGGCGCGCGTCTCCAGCATGTCGGGATTGGCGTCCCACTTGATGGGCGGAATGGTGAGTCCGGAGGGGTTGGGCTTAGCGGGGGCGGGACCAAACGCGAGGTGGTAGGCGGCGCCCGGCCACTTGGGCGGGATCTGAATTTCAGCGGATTTGTTCTGGCAGCCGGCGAGGAGAACCACGGCGGCAAAGAAGAAGAGCAGAGCTACAGAGGGCAGAATAAAGGTTTTTTTCACGGCGGACTCCTTGGACTTTTTTGTGACGGGACAGAATAGCACTAAAGGCAGGGAGCGAGAGAACAAGGAATGCGGGTGCGCAGGGCCAGGTAATGGTTTTCATGAGGCGCGGACGGCGAGGCCGGCAAACAGATTTACGCGGTTAGCGGCGTGATCCCGCACCTTTGGAGAAACTCGGCGGTTGCGTTCAATTCCTGAGGGCAAGTGGTCGGATCATTTGCGTCCCCACTGGGCACGAATATGATCATTCCTTGGCGCGCACGGGTTAGCAATACTCGATAGGCGTTCTGTTTATATACCCGTTTGTCGGGGTTCTTGATGGTGATCCAGCGATTGTTAGACCCTGGCCGGAAACTTCGAAGTTGCCATTTGCCGTTTTCGTCCCAGGCGAAATCGCCTCCCCAACAAAGACCGATCCAGTCGAGCTCCAGACCTTGAATTTCGAATTCGGTTGCGAAGACTTCGCACTGGAAGCTTGATCGCACGTCAGATTGACCAGCGAGGTACCAATGCTCCCACGGATACTCAGCGTGGAATGGAGAACTTGGCTCGAGTCCTTCGGCTCGAAGCCGTGCAGCGCCGGATGATCCTACGAGGCCGAATCTGGCACCACCGATGGCGAAGCGGCGTAACGCATGGCGCATTTCGTCGAGGTCACGTGTGAGAAAGATTGGGAATCGCGAAGTCACGTTAAGGCTTCGCGCTCCTACTGCGTCGCCTTCAATGACAAGATTTACCCACTTGGCCAGGTTCTCCGCGCGAAGACTTCGGTTGGAGGTGCGTAGATGCAATTCGTCGAGCGTGGTGACACCAAGCGAATTCTGCGGTATCGCGAAGAGTCTATGTCCTGCGGTGGAAGGGCCGCCTTTCAATACTTCTGGCGACGCGAAGATTTTCCAGGGCTTGGGGCGCTCAATTAGCGCGCGTCCCCACTCTTCGAGACCGGATTCGCCATCGTTGATTTCCTGGCCGCCGCCGACAAGTGCGACGATGACGGACCAGTCGGGATGACGCTCCATAATTCCGAGAAGCATTTGGGGCTCGGAATAGTCTCGTTTGAATTTCTTCAGGTTTTGGGCTTTGTTCCACGCACGTTGAGCCTCATCAAAAATGATGGCGTGGTTGGAAGGCTGGCCCAGGTCATCCTCCATGTAATTGCGCGCAAAAACGTGGACGTTTTCGATAAGCGTTCTCGCCTTGATTCGCGCCATCACCGTGTTGGCACCGTCGCGCCGTCCTTCCTGCGTAAAGAGATGTTGAAGCACTTTGACGAGGGGACCATTTCCGCTCATGAAGTGGATTGCGTTTCTTTGGTTCTGCTCAGAGTGCGCAAGGCTCAAACCGACGAGCGTTTTTCCGGAGCCAGGAACACCTGTCAAGAAACAGATTGCGTGCTCTCTTCTTTCCTCAGCTCGATCGACGACGGTTTGGATTGCTTGACGGACAGCTCCGATTTCGTGTTCGGAGGCTTCGCTGTGGGCGATCTCGCGAATTGACAGGCCTGTCCGCAACGCGACCGCAGCTTCAATAATGCTGGGAACCGGATGGTATGGGCTTTCATCCCATGCGGAAATGTTCGCGGTGCCGATGCTCCGCACGGCGATCTCGTTGAGAATTTCCGGCAAGGTTTGCCAACTGCTCTGAATTAAGCCATTGATCCAATAGGCAGCCAATTGGGGGAACATTTCCATTTGCTGAAGCGAGTTTAGGGTTGCCTTTGGAGCGTCTGGCCAAATGAGGATGGGCACGATTCTCTTTTCTGCAGTGCCATTGTGAAAGTAATGCAGGAGAAGCGCGTATTCCTGTAATTGCCGGAGAGCTTCAAGAGAAGGATTGCTCGACTTTACTTCGAGAATGACGACTTCGTTACCGATCAAGAGGACAACATCAATTCGCTTCTCCTTGCGCGGGATTGAAAACTCGATCAGCGTCCCCCAATGCGATGCGCCTGGTATTTGCTGAATGCAAATATTCAAGGTGGCGCGGAGGCTTTGCAAGTCGTGCTCCCATGTGAGGATCTGGTCGGAGAACTGGGAGGTGTAGCCGCGGTTTGCGTAACCGACAGAGAGGCGCGAGAGAATCTCGCCATCGGAAAGCGAGAGGAGTTCTCCGACGGTTGCGCGGAAGAAAGCGGCCATGGTTCTTTATACAAGGCGATAGCAGATGGGAGAGGCGGGTGCGGCTGGCGTTCGCTGTAGCGAACGCCGGCCTTGCTCGGGATGACAAATTGCAAGGAGGAGGCGCTGATTCAGTGGCCTGAAGGCCCCTGCTCTCTGCGGTGCCATAAGCGGCTACTCTTCTTCTTCGTCGATGGGGCGTTTGGCGTTGGCCAGGATTTTTTCGGCGACGAGTTGCGGGACGAAGTCGTAGTGATCCATCTCCATGCGGTAACTGCCTTTGCCCTGGGTCATGGAGGTGAGCTGGGTGCCGTAGGTGAGCATCTCGGCCATGGGAACTTCAGCGTTGACGATGGAGACTTTGCCTTTGCTCTCCATGCCCTGGGGGCGTCCGCGGCGTCCGCTGAGGTCGCCCATAATGGCTCCGGCGAACTCTTCCGGAGCCTCGATTTCAACCTTCATGATGGGCTCGAGCAAGGCGGGTTTGCAGACCTCCATGGCTTTGCGGAAGGCGAGCCGCCCGGCGGTCTTGAAGGAGAGCTCGTTCGAGTCGACGTCGTGATAGCTGCCGTCGTAGACGATGACCTTGAAGTCGACGACCGGGTATCCGGCGAGGTAGCCGCGCGCGGCCGACTCGACGATGCCTTTTTCAATGGCGGGAATGAAGTTTTTGGGGATGGCGCCGCCGAAGATTTCGCTGGAGAACTCGAAACCTGCGCCGCGGGGCTGTGGCTCCATGCGGATTTTGCAGTCGCCGAACTGGCCGTGGCCGCCGGACTGCTTTTTGTGGCGGCCGTGGGCCTCGCCCCTGGCGCGGATGGTTTCAAGATAGGGGACCTTGGGCGCTTTGAGGGTGACCTCGGCGTGATAGCGCTTTTTGAGGCGGTTGACGATGGCTTCGATGTGCGGCTGTCCCGCGCCGGCGATCAGAAACTCATTGGTCTGGGGATCGCGGAAGAAGCGAATGAGCAGGTCTTCTTCCATGAGCTTGTGGATGGCGGGGGCGAGCTTGTCCTCGTCGGCGCGGGATTTAGGCTCGATGGCGTAGGTCATGGCGGGCTCGGGGAGTTTGGGGAGCGCGATCTGGAAGTCGGCGCCCTTGATGCCGAGGGTATCGCCGGTGAGAGTATCGCGCAGCTTGGCGACGGCGCCGAGATCGCCGGCGTGGAGCTCGGGAACTTCGACAGCCTTGCGGCCCTGCATGATGCTCAGGTGGGAGAGCTTCTCGGAGCCGCGGCGGGTGTAGTTCTCGAAAGCTGCGTCGTTTTTGACGATGCCGCTGAGGACTTTGAAGAAGCTGATGCGGCCGGCGAAGGGATCGGACATGGTTTTGAAGACGGCGACGGCAGCGGGCTCGGCGTCGTCGACTTTGCGTGCGGATTCGGCCTGCCCGGCGACAGGGACACCGGCAATATTCGTTCTCTCGGAAGGCGCGGGGGCGTAGGTTTTAAGAAAATCGAGAAGATGATCGAGGGCCATGTTGGCGAGGCCGCTGCCGAAGAGGACGGGGAAGATGCGGTCTTCGCGGATGGCCTCGTGCAGCGCGGCGATGAGGTGATCTTCCGGAATGGTTCCCTTCTCAAAGAACTCTTCCATGAGCTCGTCTTTGCCTTCGGCGACGAGCTCGACGAGGGCTTCGTGGCGGGCCTTGGCGTCTGCGACAAAAGCAGCGGGGATTTCCGCGGAGACTTTGCCGTGGCCGTCGCCGCCGGCGGCATAGGTGTAGGCCTCCATGGTGACGAGGTCGACGACGCCGTGAAAGCCGTTGGCATCGACGATGGGCAACTGGACGGGAACACAACTGCGGCCCCAGCGCTCGCCGAGATCGTCGAGCAGGGCGCTCAGGCCGCCCTCGCCGCCGGCTTTGGGATTGTCCATCTGGTTGACGAGGACGATGCGGGGAACGTTGACTTCTTCAGCGAACTTCCACACGCGCTCGGTAACGGGCTCCACGCCATTGGCGGCGTTGACGACGACGATCGCGGACTCGACAGGAAAGAGGGCGGCACGGGCTTCGTGGGTGAACATGTGGAAGCCGGGGGTATCGACGAGGTTGATTTTAGCGCCCTGCCACTCGGCGAAGGCGACGGCGTTCTGCATGGTGATGCCGCGGGCAACTTCTTCCTCGTCATAGGCGGTAGCGGCCGAGCCATCTGCGACACGGCCCTGGATGGCGGTCATCTTCGCGGCATGCAGCAGAGCGGCGATGAGGGTGGTCTTGCCGCTGTGCGCATGCCCGACTACAGCTACGTTGCGAATCTCACTTCCCGGGTAGGTTTTCATGATTCATTGCTCCTTGAAAGCGGCTGGGTGAGCTGAGGTGGTCTGCGGAGCCCCCCGATGCGAGGGACCAGGGGTACACCGTGCAAAGGATGGGAGACGGAAGCTCTTGAGCAGGGACTGTGCGAGGACGCCAGGGCTGGCGTTCGAGGTGCCGGATTGCCGGAATGGGGCTCCGGGTCTGCCGTCTTCCTCATTCATACCGAGGTCTCACGGCGTGCGGCGGGAGAAGCAGGCATTCCGCCGGGCGCTACGTCAAAAACCGGATGCTATCACACGCGGAGTGTGAACGTCCTGTGACTTGGCGCACAAGAACGGAGGCCGGAAGATCGGGAGGGCTGGCAGGCAAGGAGGGTAAAGATCCTGTTTGCGGCCCTGGTGTTGCGGGGTCAGGGCAGGACGGGAAGGAGACGGCAACAAGGCGGGAGATTGCCCGCAAAGCCCCGCGGGGACGGGACGAGATGGGTTCCCTGCCCGCAGACGAGGGACGCTTCAGGGTTGCGCACCGGGGAGCGCAAGTGGACTCACCGGACGCTTGCGCGCGGCGCACACCGTGCCGGGAACGGAGACTACTCGTAGTCGGTGGTGTGGTGATGAAGGACGTAGCGGCCGATCAGCCAGCCGACGGCGGAGCCCACATAAACATCGGAGGGGAAGTGGTCGCGGCCTACGACGCGCGCGGCGGCGACGCCGGAGGCCATTCCGTAAAGAGCGACTTTGTAGAGGAAATGATTGCTGCGCGAGGCGAGGACCGTGGCCGAGGACCAGGCCAGGACGCTGTGGCTCGAAGCGAAGGAGGAGTTCCAGCCCACGCCGGGCTGGAAGAATTGGCCCCTGGCGTTATCGACGTTGGGACGTTCGCGGCGGGAAGAGATCTTGAAGACCTCGTTGACGGCCAGACTATCGGCCATGGCCTCGCCGGCCAGATAGCCGGTGGTCTCCTGGTCGGTGTTGTGGCGCAGGCGGCCGAATCCGTAATAAGCGACGGGCACCGCGCCGAGGACGCCGACCATCCCGGTCGAGGCGGTGCTGGCATGGCTGGCGGTGCTGAGGTTGAGGAAGTGGTGCTGCATGATGTTGGTGTCCTCAGAGCCGAGCGCACCGGCCGAGGCGATGAAAAATAGTCCCATAACAAGCTCGCCTTCGCTGGCGTGGAAGGGCGAGGTCCAGATGCCGGCCTGATCGTGGAGAAAGTTGCGCGGCGCATTGCGCAGGGTGAGCGCGTCGGGAGCGGGAGCAGGCGCAGGAGTGGGCGCGTCAGGCAGTTGCGCGGGCGACTGCGCGCGCGCCTGGGCGCAGATACAAGCGGCCACGAGGAACAATACGGGAAATCTCCGGTGCATAAGGTATTTTGACGCAGGGAGATGGGTGCGCGCCAGTCGATGAAGCCCGTTCCGGCAGCGCGGCTGCCGGGAGACATGAAAAAGGCCCCGGAGCCGAGATGCCGGAGCCTGAGATGCTGAATGGACGCATGCTATTGCCCGCCATGCGCGTTTACGCGCGAGGGACGGTAGCTTCCCTACTCATTCCAGCGGCGCATGATGAGGGTGGCGTTGATACCGCCGAAGCCGAAGGAGTTGGAGAGGGCAACGTCAAAAGAGTGCGCAATGGCCCGGTTGGGAACGTAGTCGAGCCGGCACTCGGAGTCAGGATTCTCAAGATTGATGGTGGGGGGAAGTTGCTGGTTGACGAGGGCCAGAACAGTAATGCCGGCCTCGAGGCCGCCGGCGCCGCCGAGGAGATGGCCGGTCATGGATTTTGTGCCGCTGATCTTGAGGGTGTGGCTGAGGGCGTGCTCGCCGAATACCTTTTCAATGGCGAGCGATTCATTGCCGTCGCCGGCCGGGGTGGAGGTGGCGTGAGCGTTGATGTAGCCGACCTCATGGGGCGCGATGCCGGCATCCTTGAGGGCGGCGCGCATGGCGCGCTGCGCGCCCGCGCCTTCCGGGGCGATGCCGGTCATGTGCCAGGCGTCTGCGCTCATGCCGTAGCCGATGACCTCGGCAAGAATGTTTGCGCCGCGGGCACGTGCGAACTCGAGTTCTTCGAGAATGAGGATGCCTGCGCCCTCGCCGATCACGAAGCCGTCGCGATCCTTGTCGAAGGGACGACTGGCGCGGGTGGGCTCGTCATTGCGGGTGGAGAGGGCACGCATGGCGGCAAAGCCGCCGACGGACATGGAGGTGACAGCTGCCTCAGCGCCGCCTGCGATCATCGCGTCCGCGTCGCCGTGGAGGATCATGCGCACGGAGTCGCCGATGGAGTTGGCGCTGGTGGCGCAGGCGGTGGCGGTGGCGGAGATGGGTCCGCGGGCGCCGTAGCGGATGCTGATTTGCCCTGCGGCCATGTTGACGATGGCGGCAGGAATGAAGAACGGCGACATCTTGCGCGGGCCGCCGGCGAGCAGATTGGAGTGCTCGCGCTCGATGACTTCAAACCCGCCGATGCCGGAGCCGATGAAGACGCCGACGCGGTCAGCATTGGCGTCGTCGATGCGGAGCCCGGACTGCGCCAGCGCCTCCTGCGTAGCGGCAAAGGCGTAGTGAATAAAGCGGCCCATCTTGCGGGCTTCTTTTTTCTCGACGAATTGCAGGGGGTCGAAGTTTTTGACTTCGGCGGCGATGGTGACCGGGAAGCCGGTGGCGTCAAAACCGTGAATGGGCCCGACGCCGCTGGCGCCGGCCAGGATTTGCCGCCACACTTCGGATGCAGTATTACCGACACCGCAAAGCAGTCCCACTCCGGTGATGACAACTCTGCGCGCCGATGCTTGGGACGATGCCTGGGTCGTTACCTGGCTCAATGGCTACTTGCCGCCTTTCGCATTCTTCTCGATGTAGTCGATGGCGTCCTTGACGGTTTTGATTTTTTCGGCGTCCTCGTCGGGAATCTCCATGTCGAAGGCTTCTTCGAACTGCATCACCAGCTCGACCACGTCGAGTGAGTCAGCGCCGAGATCTTCCTGAAAGCTGGCGCCTGGGGTGACTTCGGCTTCATCCACCTGCAACTGCTCGACGATGATCTGTTTTACTTTTTCTTCAACTGCCATGCGTGCTTCTCCTCATGTGATTAGGAACTGAAAAAAGGAACCTATCGGGGGACAACGGCTTGTGCTCCACCCCGCGAGCCTACGATACTGGCCCGCGGCAGGGAATGACAACCACCGCGCGGCAAAAAAATGCGCCCGGCCCCGAATTTCAAGTCTACCGGGCGGGGCGGGGGGTGTAAAGCCGGGAAATCAAGGGATCGAGGGGTCAGGAATCCGGGAATAGGAAGCGGAAAACGGGAGGCCTGGAAGCAGAGGCGCGACGCGGTGGGAGATGCACGGGGTGCGAGCGTAGATTAAGCGAAGGGGAAGGTCGAGATGGAGATCGCAATCGTGGGCCTGGCGGGCGTGGCTGCCGGGGTGGTGGCGGGGTTTCTGATGCGCGCGGTTTTGGCAAGGGCCGCGGGGGCGCGATCGGAGGCTGTGGCCGCGGAGCGAGACCGGCAACTGGGGGAGCTGCGCGGCGAGCTGGAGCGGACGCGGGCCGAGTCCGCGGCGCGGGCGCGCTTTGAGCCGCTGGCCAGCGAGCGCGAAAAGCGGATCGATGCGCTGAGCGCGGAGATCAACACGCTGCGCGCAAGTCTTGGCGCGAAGAGCGAAGAGGCCGGCGGTCTGGCGTCGAATGTGGCGAAGCTCGAAACGCAACTGGAGAGCGAGCGGAAGAACCTGGGGGAAAAGGTAGCGCTGCTGGAGACGGCCAAGAAGGCGCTGGCGGATCAGTTTCAGTTGCTGGCGGCGGAGGTTCTGGAGCAGAAGTCAAAGACCTTTGCGGAGGGCAGCCAGAAGGAACTGGGCACGCTGCTGAACCCGCTGCGCGATCAGATCAAGGATTTTCGCGAGAAGGTCGAGAAGGCGCAGAACGATTCCACGGCCGGAGTCGCAAAGCTGGAGGGTCTTATCGGCAATCTGGGCTCACTCAACCAGCAATTGGCGGAAGAGGCCAAGGGATTGACCCGGGCGTTACGCGGATCGGCGAAGGCGCAGGGCGACTGGGGGGAGTTTATTCTGCGCGACCTGCTGGAGAAGGCGGGACTGCGCGAGGGCGAGCAGTACAGCTTTCAGCAGAGTTTTACGGGGCTGGAGGGCGAAGACGGGGGACGGTCGCGGGCGGCGCGGACGGATGTGATTGTATTTTTGCCGGGCGGACGCAACCTGATCATCGACTCCAAGGTTTCACTGACGGCGTACACGGAATATGCGAACGCGGCCGACGAGCAGGGGCGCAGCGCCGCGCTGAAGCTGCATCTGGCGAGCGTACGCGGTCACGTGTCGGGGTTGTCGAAGGCCGGCTACCAGAAACTGCCGGGGCTGGAGACGCCGGATTTTGTGGTGATGTTTGTGCCGGTGGAGCCGGCGTTTCTGCTGGCGCTGCAGCAGGACGGGGAGTTGTGGGCGGATGCGTACCACCAGGGGATTCTGCTGGTAGGCCCGACGACGCTGCTGTACATCATCCGCATTGTGAACGTGCTGTGGCAGCAGGAGTCGCAGGCGCGGAATGTGAAAGAAGTCATGGACCGCGGGACAGAGCTCTACGAAAAGTTTGTGAATTTTGTTGCGGACCTGGCGAAGGTGGGCGACAGCCTGCGCGCGGCGGACGCGAACTACGCGAACGCGATGAAGAAACTGAGCGAGGGCCGCGGAAACCTGGTGCGGCAGGTGGAGATGCTGAAGAAGCTGGGGATCAGGACCAGCAAGGCGCTGCCGCGGAATCTGCTGGAAGCGGCGGGGGAAGAAGAGCCGGCGCTGGGAGCAGGGGCCGAGGAGAGCGACGATTCCGCATCGTGAACCCTCCTGCCTGGCCCCGATCAAATGCGCGGGACCGGGGAAGCCTACGCGGCGTTGCCCAAGACATGAAAAAGCATCTGTAGATCCCTCGTCGCCTCGCACGGCCGGGATGACAATGCGCAGGGGAGTGCGCGCGCATTTTCAGGGCGGGTTCTTCGACTGGTTTGGAGATCAGCCGGCGTGATTGCGCCCCAGGCCGCGCGCGGACCGGCCAGGAGGCCGGCTCTATGGCCTGATTTCCGCGAAGGCCTGGCGGAGGCGGCGCCAGGTTGTCTCTAAATCTTCAGGCAGGACGCGGGTTTCAGCGACGGTGGTCATGAAGCTGGTGTCGCCGGTCCAGCGGGGCATGGCGTGGAGGTGGAGGTGGCCGGCGACGCCGGCGCCGGCGGCCTGGCCCACGTTCATGCCGAAGTTGAAGCCGTGGGGATGATAGAGGCGGTCGAGGGCGCGCTCGGTGCTCTGAGAGAGATCGATGAGTTCATGGGCGGTTTCAGGGGGCAGCGCGGCCAGGCGGTCGAGGTGGGCGTAGGGCATGACCATGACATGGCCCGAGGTGTAAGGAAAGGCGTTGAGGCAGAGGAAGCAGTGCCGGCCGCGCAGGATGAGGCCGCCGGCAGCTTCGGCCTGGTCGCGGTTCATGCCGTTGGCGATGGCGTGGTCGATGGAGGCGATGAGGTTGCAGAAGACGCAGCCGAGGTCGCCGGTCCAGGCTTCGAGAGCCCTGGGGACGCCTTTGCGGCCGGCGCTGTCGGCGGTGGTGATGTAGGTAAAACGCCAGGGAGTCGAGAGGTGATCCATGATGCTGTCCGTGCTGGATACCAGTATAGTGAGTGGGCGGGAGCGAGGGCTGGATGGACGGTGGACAGGGCAGGGCAAAGGCATTTTGATTTCGAATTGCCGGCAGGAGCAGGTTTGAAAGGGCGCGGCTTCAGCCGACGCATGGCGCGAATAACCGACCGGCTTGAGCCGCTGGGGGATGCTTTTGGGATGA
>JAKCDN010000295.1 GCA_021841795.1 Acidobacteriota bacterium
CGAGGTCAAAGCTCATGCGGCACCTGTCTGGCGCTCTGGAAGTGCGGGCGGGCGTTTCTTGACCCGGCGAAGCGCGCTTCCGTATGCTCGGGAGCGTCTGATTTGATTGTGGAAGATGAGGCTGGCTGGCGCATGTGTGCGCGGTCACAAAGTCTGGACGGAAGGCTGACCGACGAAGGGAGCGCGGAGATGAGTGCAACGACGGCTCCGGCGGGGTTGGAAGGCGTGGGCGCAAGGCCCATGCTGGTGCGGCGGGCGGCGGTGCTGGGCGCGGGCGTGATGGGATCGCGGATTGCGGCGCACCTGGCGAATGCGGGGATTCCGGTGCTGCTGCTGGACATGGTTCCGGCGGGGGAAGGATCCCGCAATCGGCTTGCAGAGAATGCGCTGATGGCGCTGGCGAAGGCGAAGCCTGCGGCGCTGTATGAGGCGAGCGCGGCGGCGCGGATTACGCCGGCGAACTTTGACGACGACCTGCACAAGCTGCGCGGCTGCGACTGGGTGATTGAAGCGGTCGCGGAGAATCTCGAGATCAAGCGCGCGCTGCTGGCGCGGGTGACGCCGCATCTGGATGCGGGCGCGGTGCTGACGACGAACACGTCGGGGCTGCCGGTGACGCAGATTGCGGCGGAGCTGACGTCGCACCGGGCACGGTTCTTCGGGACGCACTTCTTCAATCCGCCGCGGTATATGCGGCTGCTCGAAATCATTCCCACGGCGGAGACGGACGCGGAGCTGGTGCGGGCATTTGCGGCATTTGCCGACCAAATGCTGGGCAAGCAGATTGTGTTTGCGCATGACACGCCGAACTTCATCGCCAACCGCATGGGGATGATGGTGATGTTCCGGACCGCGGAGCTGATGCAGGAGCAGGGGCTGAGCGTGGAGGAGATTGACGCGCTGACGGGGCCAGCGATTGGATGGCCGCGGACGGGGACCTTTCGGCTGGCGGACATGGTGGGCATCGACGTAATGGCGCACGTGGCGCGGAATTTTCCCGGTGGCGTGCCGGCAGGCGGGTTTACTCCCGTGCTGGAGGAGATGGTCCGGCGTGGATGGATGGGCGACAAGGCGGGGCAGGGCTTCTACAAAAAGCAACGCGGCGCGGACGGCAACGACGAGCGTCTGGTGCTGGACCTAAAGACGTTTGAATACCGGCCCGCGCAGAAGGCGGCGCTGCCTGCGCTGGAGATGGCGAAGAACGCGGCGACGGTGGAAGAGCGGCTACGCCTGCTAATGGCGAATGACCCGGCGAAGGACAAGGCGGCGCGCTTCTTGTGGCCACTGCTGGGTGCGGTGTGGAACTTTGCGGCGGAGCGGATTGGCGAGGCGGCGGACGATGCGCCGTCGATCGATGAGGCGATGCGCGCGGGCTTCAACTGGGAGCTGGGGCCGTTTGCGATGTGGGATGCGGTGGGTGTGCGCGCGAGCGTGGAGCGGATGCGGGCGCTGGGCATGCCGGTGAGCGCGGCGGCGCGGGCGCTGCTGGATGCCAAGTACGACCGCTGGTACGCGGCGGACGGGCCGCAATGCTACAATCCGCGAACCCACGCGTGGGAGCCGCGGCCGGAGCGGCCGGGACACGCCAGCGTGGCGGATTTTCGCAGGGCGCATGGCGTGGTGCGCGGGAACAGCGGGGCGTCGCTGGTGGATCTGGGCGATGGGATTGGGTGCATCGAGCTGCACGCGGTGAAGAACGCGATCGGCGGCGACGTGGTGCAGATGGTCTCGGCGGTGCTGAACCCAGCGTCGGAGGCGGTGCGGGATTTTGCGGGGTTTGTCATCTCAGGCGATCGCGAGCACTTCAGTGTGGGCGCGAATCTGCTGCAACTGCTGCTGGTGGCGCAGGAGGGCGAGTGGGAGGAAGTGGATCTCGCGATTCGCGGCTTCCAGCAGATGACGCAGGCGATTAAGTTCTGCCCGCGGCCGGTGGTGGTGACGCCGTTTGGCATGACGCTGGGCGGTGGCGCGGAGATGAGTCTGCATGCGGCGCGGCGGCATGCGCATGCGGAGACCTACATGGGATTGGTGGAGGCGGGTGTGGGGCTGATTCCCGGCGGCGGCGGAACGAAGGAGATGCTGCTGCGCGCGGTGGATGCGGCGATTGCATTGGCCGCGCCGGACCCGAAAGACCCCCTGTCTAAATTTGCGCAGGGCGCAGAGATGGCGGCGGCGCTGAAACGAAATTTCGAAACGATTGCGCTGGCGAAGGTGTCGACCTCGGCTGCGGAGGCGAAGGGACTCGGGTTGCTGACGGCGAGCGATCGCGTGACGCTGCACCGGGAGCGGCTGCTGCTGGATGCGAAAGAGCAGGCGGTGGCGCTGGCCGAGTCGGGGTATGCTCCGCCAGCGCACAGAATGGAAATTCCCGCGCCGGGGCTGGGCGCGCTGGCGATGCTGAAGACGGGCATCTATCTGATGGGCGAGGCGGGCTATGCGAGCGAACACGACCAGAAGGTGGCGGGCTGGGCTGCATATATCCTGTGCGGCGGGCGGGTGACGGCAGGGACGCTGGTGAGCGAGCAGTATCTGCTGGACCTGGAGCGGGAAGCGTTTCTCTCGTTGTGTGGCGAGCGGAAGACGCAGGAGCGGATTGCGTTCACTCTGAAGAGCGGAAAGCCGCTGAGGAATTAGGGCTCCATGCAATGGGCTGGGCTGAGGACGGAGTGGTGCGCGGCGCTGGTGGTGACGGCGACAATGCTCAGCGCGCAGGCGCAGTGGAACGCGCAGCCCGCGCCGCCGCTGACGGAGCGAGGCGAGGTGATGGTGGCGGGGCAGCAGACGCCTTATATCATCCGGCGGCTGCCGGTGGTGTCGTTTCCTGATTTGCCGACGGCAACAGCGGCGGCGCTGAACGCGCGGGGCTGCATGATTCCGCAGACGTATGAGGCGCACCGGCCGGAGAACGTGGTGCATGGAAGCCTGGAACGTGCCGGGTCGGAGGACTGGGCGGTGCTGTGCGCGGTGAAGGGCACGGTGACGCTGCTGGTGTTTTTTGCAAGCGCACCGGGGACGGCGATGGAGATTGCGAAGGCGCCGGAGACTGAGCGGCTGCAGGCGCATGACCCGAGCGGCGTGCTGGGCTTCAACTGGGGCATTGATGCGGCGACGCCGGACGATGTGCACGACGCGCAGGCGGGGCTGGAGCCGCGCCCGGCGCCGATTGCGCACGATGCGCTGGCGGATTCCGTCGTCGAGCACCGGACGATCTATCACTTTTATGAGAAGCAGGCGTGGACGCTGCTGCCGATGCCACAGTAGCGGAGCGCGAAGGAGCCGAAGCGATGCGGGAAGCGGTGATTGTGAGCGCGGTGCGGACGCCGGTGGGACGCGCGCCGAAGGGTGCCTTTGCGACGACGCGGCCCGACGATCTGGCAGCAACTGCGTTGAACGGGGCTTTGGAAAAGGTTCAGGCGCTGGACAGGGCCGAGATTGAAGACGTGATTCTGGGCTGTGCACAGCCGGAGGGTGAGCAGGGGTGGAACGTCGCGCGGTATGCGGCGCTGCGGGCGGAACTGCCGGTTTCTGTACCCGGAGCGACGGTGAACCGGCTCTGCGCGTCGGGGCTGGAGGCGATTGCGCAGGCGGATATGCGCATCCGCGCGGGCGGCTGCCGGGTGGTGATGGCGGGCGGCACGGAGTCAATGAGTCTGATCCCCATGGGCGGGCTGAAGCCGAGCCCGAATCCGTGGCTGGCGGAGCACTATCCGGCGGCGCTGCTGACGATGGGTCTGACGGCGGAGCGGGTGGCGCGGCGATACGGCGTGACGCGTGAGGACCAGGATGCGTTTGCGCTGGCAAGTCACCAGAAGGCGCTGGCTGCGCAGGCGGCGGGCAGATTTGCCGGGGAACTGATTCCGGTGACGGTGACCAGCTTCATTCCTGGCGCGAAAGCGGGCAAGACGACGGTGACGGAGACAGTGGTGGCCGCCGATGAGGGGCCGCGCGCGGATACCTCGGCTGCGGCGCTGGCGTCGTTGAAGCCGGTCTTTCATGCGCAGGGCACGGTGACGGCGGGGAATTCGTCGCAGATGTCGGATGGGGCAGCGGCGTTGGTGCTGATGGATGCGGCGCGGGCGCAGGAGTTGGGGCTCAAGCCACTGGCCCGGCTGGTGGCATACGCCGCGGCGGGATGCCTGCCGGAAGAGATGGGGATGGGGCCGGTGTTCGCTGTGCCGCTGGCGCTGAAGCGCGCGGGGCTGCGGCTGGATGAGATTGAGGTAATCGAAC
>JAKCDN010000296.1 GCA_021841795.1 Acidobacteriota bacterium
TCGGCTTCTACGGCGGCGTTAACTACGGCTTCGGCTACATGGGAGTCGGTTTTGCAGGCGGCATGTGGCACGGCGGCGTCTTCTCCTATAACACCGCGGTCATGAACGTGAACCGCACCGTCATCCACAACACCTACGTCAACAACACCGTGGTCCACAACACTACCATCGTCAACAACAATCACGTGGCCTACAACGGCGGACCCGGCGGCATCAATCATCCGCCTACCCAGCAGGAGAATGCTTACTCCCACGAGCCCCATCAGGCCCCTACCGCCATGCAGACGCAGCACCAGAACATGGCCAGAGCCGACACCAACGCCTATGCCAGCCACAACGGCGGTCATCCGCAGAATCTGGCCATGGCCCGGCCGATGTCCCGCCCCATGGCAGGCAATGCGCAGGGCGCCAACAACTCCAACGGCGCCCGGCAGAATCGGGCCCGTCCCAATGCCTACAACCGCCAGCACCAGCAGCAGCGCCAGCAGCAGTGGCGCAACTCCGGTCAAAAGAATCAGGGCCGCGGCTGGTAGTCCTGATCTTCCGCTTACAACCGACAAGGCCCACGGCATCCCGTGGGCCTTGTCGGTTGTAAGCGCTTCCGCGCCGCAATCTCGCCGGCGGCAGATCCTTCAAGCACCGCGGCTCTTTGCGCCGTCCCGCATCTTATGGCGCGTAATATCCCTCCCGCGTGTACACGGTCAGATCTTTCTGGTCCACCTTCAAAACAATCTTGTGGAAGTCGTCGTCGCTGTTGTTTTTGTCCGGCGTGTACGTCAGCAGGTACTGTTGCTGCAGCAGCGTCGCAATCTCCCCGTAGATACGCTCCAGATCTTCCTTGCGCTTGGCCTCGAAGTACTGGCCTCCGGTTCGTCCCGCAATCTGCAGAAGAATCTTCCGGCCGTCCACGCCCGCCTCGCTGCGCGGCGCTGGCCCCTTGTTTCCATCATTGCCGCTGCCACCATTGCCGCCGCCCGGCCAGCCGCCGCCACTGCCGCCCGGCCAGCCAATGCCTGTATGATGGCCGCCGCTGCCCGGAAGTCCATGCGCGGCGTGTTCCTCTTCGCCTTTGAAGTAGATGGTGAACACCTGCAGGTTGGCGTGGTCCGCGGCATCGATGGCGTCGTTCATCGTCTCCTTGCTGCCGTGATCCGCCCCGTCGGAGAACACCACCAGCGCCTTGCGCCCTTTCTGCGCCTTCATCAGTTCGTTTGAGGCTAGATAGATCGCGTCGTAGAGCTGCTCGTCGTTGCGCGTCCGATTTTGCTCGGAGCTGGTGTTTCCGCCTTCGCTCGTTCCCGTCGATCCGCCCGATTCTCCTGAGGTCGGCGTCATCCCGTCGATCTCGTGGCGCAGCTTCTCCCGCGAGCTCGTAAAGTCTTCCAGCAGTTCAACCTCGCGGTCAAAGTGAATCAGAAACATCTGGTTGCCCTGGCCGCTGCTCGCGCCGTCCGCGGGCAGCATCTGGTCCACAAAGCTCTCCGCCGCCTTGCGCTCGCTGTCCATGGCCGCGGACACGCTGTGCCCCGTGTCCACCAGCAGGCCCAGCCGGAAGGGCAGACTGCTCCCCGTGCTCAGGCTGCTGATCGCCTGCGCCTTTCCGTCTTCGGTGAGCGTGAAATTCTTGGCCGTCAGCCCGGTGGCCAGCGCGCCGTGCTTGTTCAGAACCACCACCGGCAGCAGCACCTGCCGTACCCCGGTCTTCACAGGGCTCGCTTGCGGGCTGCCGTCTCGGTTCGGCTGCTCCGCGCCCCAAACCCGCGCGGCAGGAGACATCCATGCTGAAACCGCGGCTACGGACAAGGCAAACTGGAGGAATAATCTGCTTTTCATAGATTCGAGCGACGAGCGCACGCTCATCTCTTTAGACGCGCCAAGTTGCTTGGGCGTTACTCGGTCGTTCCCTGCGCCGTCTCCGCCGGAGACCGCCCGCATCTTCGCGGGCGAGAGCCGCGGCCTTGCGGCTTAACGCAGCAGGTCTTCGAGCGCGGTGCTCAGGTCCGTCTTGTCGTCGCGGTACTTCACGATCACCGGCGCATAGACGCTCAGGCCCCACTCCTGTCCCTTGCCCTTGGTTACCGCCCGGGCGCCGGGCGTCACCACGGCCTTTTCCGGAACCACCAGCGGCTGCTCGCCGCTGGCGCGCAGCACCTCGCCCTTCACAAGATCGAACAGCGGCGTCCCGCGCGTAAGAATGGTGCCCGCGGCCAGCACCGCGCCCCGCCGCACCACCGTTCCCTCGTACACCCCGCAGTTGCCGCCTACCAGCACATCGTCTTCGATGATCACCGGACTGGCATTCACCGGCTCCAGCACCCCGCCAATCTGCGCCGCCGCGCTCAGGTGCACCCGCTTGCCGATCTGCGCGCACGATCCCACCAGCGCGTGCGAGTCCACCATCGTTCCCTCGTCCACATACGCGCCGGCGTTGATGTACATCGGAGGCATGCAGACCACGCCCTTGGCCACATACGCGCCCGCGCGCACCGACGATCCGCCCGGAACCACGCGCACGCCGTCCGTCGTCGAGAACAGCCGCGCCGGATACGTGTGCTTGTCCACAAAGGACAGCCGTCCCGCGGAGGACTCCTCCAGCGCGCCCAGGCGAAACCCCAGCAGGATCCCCTGCTTTACCCAGGCGTTCACGCGCCAGCCCGTGGCCGAAGCCGCCTCCGGTTCCGCCGACCGCGCCTCGCCGCGCTCCAGAGCCGCGCGCAGTTCCAGAAAGGCCTTCATCGCCGACGGATCGCCTGCCGCCGCCGCTCCAGCGGCAAAGTGCCGCTCAATGTCCTGTTTTAATTGGTCGAGTGTCATCCCAATCCGAGTGTAGCAAGCCGGAAGGGAAGGGAACTCCACCGTGGCCTTCCATATCCGCCGCCCTGCGGTCTGCTGTGCCAGGTTTCGCTCTTCCGCGCCTCTCCCGCCAAAATCCCTCATCCCCCCGGGCCCGTATGCGATACTCGAAACGGCATGTACAAACGGATCGTACTCAAGCTATCGGGTGAAGCCCTGGCCGGTGAACGGGGCTTTGGCCTGGATGCCGAAAAGATCGAAGAAATCACCGGTGAACTCGCTGACATCCATGCGCTCGGCATCCAGATCGGCATGGTCGTCGGCGGCGGGAACTTCTTCCGCGGCGTCGCCGAGCAGGCCAAAGAGATGGACCGCGTCAGCGCCGACAACATGGGCATGCTCTCCACCGTCATCAACGCCCTCGCACTCCAGGACGCGCTCGAGCGCAGTGGCGTGCAGTGCCGCGTGATGACCGCCGTTTTCATGAACCAGATCGCCGAGCCCTACATCCGCCGCCGCGCCGTGCGCCACCTTGAAAAAGGCCGCGTCGTCATCTTCGCCGCCGGCACCGGGAACCCGTTCTTCTCCACTGACACCGCCGCCAGCCTCCGCGCCATGGAGATCAAGGCCGATGTGCTGCTGAAAGGCACCAAGGTCGAGGGCATCTATAACGCCGATCCCGTGCTGGTCAGGGATGCCGTCAAGTACGACGAGATCACCTACATGGACATCCTCAGGCAGGGGCTCAAGGTCATGGACCTGACCGCCGTCAGCCTCTGCAAAGACAACAATCTGCCCATGATCGTCTTCAACATGAACCGCCCCGGAAACATCCGCCGCGTGGTCCTCGGCGAAAAAGTAGGCTCGCTGGTAACAGCCTGAGCAACAGGCGGCGCCGCGCATGGCACGCTTCGCTCAGGCCAGGACTTCACCCCCTGCTGCGTGCCTTCGGCGGCGGAAACCGCCGCAATCCTGTGCTTCACCCGGCTCGCGTCCCTGGCCCTTGGTCCTTTTGTCCCTGGTCCCTGAGTTCCTATGCCCCTAGCCCCAGCCGTCTCGGTCACCCGCAAGCCAGCGCCGTTGAAGGCCTTGACCGGGCTGCGCTGCTTTGCTGCCCTCAACATCGTCTTCTTCCACTTCTCCAATCCCCAGTGGTTCGGTTTTCTCGCCCCGGTCGTCAATGCGGGCTACATCTCCGTCAGCTACTTCATCCTGCTCTCCGGCTTTGTCCTCGGCTACAACTACAACGAGCGCGCCCGCAACGGCGAGCTCGACCGCAAGCGCTTCTGGGAAGCGCGCTTTACCCGCATCTATCCCATCTACTTTCTCAGCCTCCTCCTGAGCGTCGGTAATCTCCGCGCCGAATACGCCTCCCATACCCACGTCATGTTCTGGACCGGCGTCGTGCTTACCCCGCTTCTCCTGCAG